>JBCDHL010000174.1:0-5360 GCA_038750095.1 Chlamydiota bacterium | reverse complement strand
ACCCCTCTTGGATAGCGTAAATCAGAAACAGTATCAAGACATTGAAATAAGGTAAAAGTCATGGTCATTTGCTCCATTAAGTGTGTTGAAGCAAATCATTATAACAAATCAAACATTTAAATTAACTTTGCAGGTGTCCTGCTATTAAAACAAAGTTTCGAGATACATGATCAATTAGTACAAGCGAATATTTCCCAAAAGAGTTTATTACAAAAAATAATTCATGAACTTTCCAAAGAACACTTTCCTTCGTGCTCAAAAAAAGTTGTAGACCCCCTCATCTTTTCTTCTGAAAACATCAATCACAGAGATGTTTTTGGTTTAACAGCATTCTCATCTATTTTTTACAATGATTTGCCCACAGTAGAAGAAATTTCTTCAAGAGGAGAGCTAAAAGAGAAGGTGGAACTCGGAAAGCGTATGGTCGATGCTGTCGCCAATCGCTTTGAACTGATTCACACTCTTCTAGATGCAGGTGTTCGGCCATCAGAGGCTGTTGGGTTTGGACATACATTACAAGCAAAAATTATACTTGATACAAATGACTACTTCAAACATACAGTCACTGAACTATTCAAGCTTTATCCTCCTAAGAAAGAGGTGCTTGCAGCTAATCAAAAAAGGAAGATGACTTTTGTCGAAAAGGAAAAGATGCGTAAAGCTGTTGAAACTGGTGACGTTAAAAAATTGCAAAAACTGGTAAAAGCAGGTGTTGACGTTACCAAAGGGGGGGCTGACGCTAGCAAAGGGGGCGGTGAAATTCCTTGGATTTTTTGTCCTGTGATAATGGGTCACACAGGTGTCTTTGACTTTCTAATAGATGCAGGAACGGACATCCACCAAACGTGTTTCATTAATGGAAGCAAGTCTAATGTATTAATGATGCTATTAGACAATTTTGATGAGATCATGTTTTGCCATATTCTCGATGCGGGGTTTAACCCAAACACCACTTCTACCCTTTCGATTGAAGAAGCTGACTTTAAAACAGATATCACATGGCATTGGTATGCCTTAGTAGGGAACCTTCGTGCTATAGAGCTTTTATTAGAAAAAAAACTTCAATTAGACATGGTCACAAAAAGCGGAGTTAATATTATCGATTTACTCAACCCTGAAATGAGTGAGGAACAACTGAATTTTCACAAAAAAAATGAAAAGCCTTTAGAAAAAATAAAAAAACTAAGTCTTGATAGCTTAGCTAATATGGGTGTTGACATTGGAGTTTTAGAAAGAATACTTTTAAATTTTGAAGGTATAGTTAAGTTTCAAAAAGAATATCTGGAATCGCAACGGTCGCACTCGGAGCCTGATGAAGAAGTGGACCTCTTTGAAGATCCTTATCTTTCATTTCACCCTGATCTGAGAGGTTTTGCTAAAGAGCTTGTTGAAGAAGGGTACGAAATTCAAAGTATCGTTCAAACGCTGGATTACTTGCTAATGCTAATAAGGACCGAAGATAAAAGGGTGAAGATAGCCTTTCGTCAAATCAAACGTTTAGTAAATAGCTCTAATAACTTGAATGCTCTTCTTGAACTTTCTAGGGGAGGAAATGAATCTCATAGAAAAATCTATGAGACCCTTAAAGCCCTAAATTCCTAAAGTAATTAGTTAGGGGGTCGCGCCATGAAAAAGGTGTTATCGTACAATAGTCCCTTTGCATGGCACTACCCCATATTTCATTGAAATCCAGATTTTAACTTATTCAGGTTTGTGCCACACAAACGAGAGGAAATAAAAAATTCTCCCCCCTCCATTTCTTCGTTACCCCGCGTTGAAAAATTACGAAAATTGACTCATAATCTCTTAAGAACTGGTTATAAGAAACTAACATTGATGACTTTTTTTAAATATATTTTTTACATAATCAATACAATCGACTCTTTTGATTCTCCCTCTCATCAAAATTATCCTTGCAAAGCCAATGCTCAGACTTTGTTATAACTCCAGATTAAATTCTTTATATATACCAATCGTGTTTCAAAACTTGGAAATAAGATCGGTATAATATTTAACATACAATAAAATCTTTACTTGACAGCCACAGAGCCGCTTACTATAAATGATCTACACCAAGATTATCGCAACGGTTGCATGTTTCATGAGCTTTTATTTACGTGGGAAGACATCTTATATATCTTAGGTATCACGACTTAAAAGGGCTTAATGGATCATTGGTAACGATATCATAAAAAAAATTAAATAGGCCTGTTTATGACGCTTACTTATAATTCTCCAGAATATAAACCGAAACAGTTGGCACGGCCAACACCTATCAAAAAAAACTCTTTGCTTAGTGCAGGTGATTTGGATATGCCGCGATCAAAATCTACCCCGCCTAGTCACAGCCACCTTCATGAAAGGATTGAACACATTTACAATCATTCGTTGATGGCTACCAATTGGTCCCCAAAACAATTTTTCGATCTTCAAACTTTCGGTTGTCAGGAGTTACTAGAAGAAGCAGGTGACATAAATGAATACTCTCCTGAGGATTTTGAACAATTAAATTGCATGCAGCATCGCGTCTTTCATTCACTGCGTCAAGGGCGTATCATGAATACGAAAGACTTAGAACTATACAAGTTGTTTAGTCAGTTATTTGATACCTCTTATGAGCAAGCGAAAAGAAAGGTCAGTCCATTACATGAAAAGTTTAAAGAAGCCTTTCATCTCGATACGACACCTGCATACGATAGCAAAACAGGTATTGTGGCGTTAAATTTCGATCAACTACACTTTGCTCAGAAACTCATTGAACAAGCTTTCCCCGGTTTTATTGCCCTATCACAGAACCCCAAACAAAACCGCCAGGTAGCCCATCTCCTTCAATTGGTAATCATGGGAGACCAAATTATTTTCCCTCCCGAATCTGCCGAAGTATTTGAGGTAAAAGAAGTCGGTGGTTGGTGGGGGAATGGTACAAAAGCAAGCTTTCCTATGCTAGCAAGACCCACAACTTTCTCATCCATCATGGGCTTAGCTTGTGACTCCCAGCCTCATTTACGAGAGGAATGTAGAAAAGGTCTCGACTTTTTTATTCAAGAGTTTATTGAAGGAGCTCACTCCTTGGAAATTGGAAACTATTCGACTACAAGTTTAGAAATCGATCAAAAAAACCTGGCTTCATTCTTGAACTACTTCGCAGAGACTATCATTGAACATGTTAAGGAGATAGAGCGCTCTTTTCCAAATACCACAAAATTTTCTCTTCATCACTTTTGCAAAAATTTGGCAAACACATTTTCTTTAGAGTTAACAATAGATGAAATTACTAGTTTAGACGAAAAGGCTGATGAAATTATTAGAGAAGCCTTTTTGTTCCTACATCCAATTGAAACTAATGCCTTGGAAGAAGTCGTTTCCAGGGTCTCTTCTAGACTTCCTCTTAA
The DNA here is from genome assembly GCA_038750095.1 of Chlamydiota bacterium. Classification (GTDB taxonomy): domain Bacteria; phylum Chlamydiota; class Chlamydiia; order Chlamydiales; family Criblamydiaceae; genus JAJFMC01. Next base: position 1,968 of record JBCDHL010000174.1, on the reverse strand, counting down.
CAAAAAGCTTATGATACAAATCATCCAGTTGAAGTTTATTGAATTTACATTATTTTGGGGTACAAATTACGAGGAGGCCTTTGCCAAAGAAATAAGGGGGTTCTACAACGAATATACCGGAAGCAATTCGGAGAACCCTATTCGATTACGTCGCACACTATTACGCTATCGATTTGATGCTAAACTAGCTCCTGAGTGTTGTGACGTGCAGTTTCAATTGTACTTTCCGAATTCGACAACTTACAATTTTGGAATCAGTGAAAGCTGCGGAGAAAATGCTCCAATTTGCCAAGTGACTTCCTCATTAACATTCGAGTATCCTTTTACAAGATGTTTTTATTTCAATACTGGACCGATAAAAAAGGAAAATGCCTTTAAGCAATGTTTCTGGAGCTGGAGAACACCTGAGCGATTAGTCGAGTATACTCTCAAAAAAATTTGTCCCCTCTACTACGAAAAATCCTTAAAAAAACGGCTTAATATTTTTGTTTGTAGTTTGAGAAAACTAGAAAAAATCCAAGAAGGTGAATCTCTTACTATCTCAAGTGATCATCAAATTACTATCACTCCCCCTTCTTCAAGTTGGTCACAAACGCTATCTTATTACATGAATTGGACTTCATCAGATGAGGAAGCTACTCAATCAACAAAGAATTCCCATAAAGATGAAACACTAGTTGCTAGGTTGAAAAGCTTCATTCAAGAGGGAATATCCATCTACGAAGAATACACTCGGAGACAAAAACTTTTATACGAAAGTGACAAACATCCTCCATTAATGATCTCTTATCAACTTGCCAATTTGTTAGAGGGTGCAATCAAAGGCCTCAAAACCTATATCTCAACTCGTATATCAGAAGGACAAGTCGAGGTAAAAGACGTTTTTACCTCACTTATTCAATGGATCGAAACCGACATTCAAAATAAACTACCTTCATCTTCATCAACCATAGAAGGTTTACATCAAGGCCCAGGTTTTATAACCACAATCAAGAATGGATTATTCGAGTCCAATAACGGCGAAGATATTGACTGGAAAATCAAGCTATATCAAAGCATATTAAAACAGCTTCGATTAATACTAAAACAAGAGATTATTTCGCGTGAGATTGACAATCATGATAGAGAAAACCCTATCGACAGTTTTTTACTTTTGGACTTCTCCCATCCAGGAATGAAAGGCATTCAGGAGCTGCTTTCCGACCTTTTTAAAAACATTGACATCTCCGTCACTAGTCGAGAGCAGTTTACCCAGTACTACTTATGGATTCTAAGAAACGCTTATGCAACTAATTTCGTTAAAAAATTTAGAAGGTGCAGTGATATCTTTGATGAACAACCCGATTTTCAGGGAATACGCATTCTTAGAGCCATCGGTTATTTTCTCTGTACATCTATTAATCTTGATAGAGAGTGTAAAGCTCTCAATCAAAAATTCTTCGATCTGGGAACCCAACTAATGGAGCACAATCCTACGCTGAAGATTGGATTTAAACCAACAGGAAGCTACCTACTCGAGCGTATTGACATTTTACATTATTTTTTTCACGAAGTTGGTAGCAATCATAAAACCCCTGAAATCAGCAAGTGGCTAAAAAGCCTTAAAGATCACTGGAACTTTAACTTTGACCCCAATACACAAGGCAACCTTCCCCATAAACTTGCAGATATTCTCATTTCAGATGGCGAGAAAGTGAAGAACACATCATGTATTGCATGCGGAAGCACAACCGTCGAAGGGTGGGTTTCCTATGCACAAAAAAACCAAGAATTTCAAAGGGCGATGGAACAGTACCGAGAAAATGAAATGCGCCACCTCTTCGTTATCAATCAAGACCTAAGAGCTGGTTCATGCTTTAAACGGCTGAAAGGAGGAAATGAAACCGATCGTATCAATGCAATTCTTGGAATGACCGAAGGCTTAGAAGATACTTTCTTTCCGATAGTACTTTCAAAAAACTCCGCATT
>JBCDHL010000173.1:0-5385 GCA_038750095.1 Chlamydiota bacterium | reverse complement strand
TACTGATTAGCGGGGGAACTACGCCTTCGTACATGACACAAAAAGACCTACTGCTCCCCTGGCGCACCGTTCTAGAAAACATTACATTAACCTATGAACTTGGTAAAAATAAAGTTTGCCAGAAAAAAATCCTTGAAGAAGCTAGACAACTGATCGAAGAGGTCGAACTATCAGGTTGCGAAGAGAAATTCCCACACGAGCTGTCTGGAGGTATGCGCCAACGTGTGTCTCTTGCTCGTGCGCTGTTACAAAAAAAACCTTTGTTATTACTCGACGAACCTTTTGCTTCACTCGATGTCCAACTTCGCGAGCAGATGTATGTCCTCCTAAACAAGATACACAAAAATCACAACACAACAATCCTTCTTATCACACACGATTTTCGCGATGCCCTCAGCTTAAGTGATCACATTTTTCTCCTTGCGAATGGCTCAATTACAAAACAGTGGCGAGTTGAGGAAAGCCATCGCACAAACCCTACTACAATGGGTACTCTCCATGAAGAACTTAGGCAATCTATCCTTGAAAGCTAATCTCCCATTACTTTGTGTTCCATCATCCACTTTTCAAAACTAACCCAAGCTCCCATATCCACCACTTGATCACTTGCTAATAAGGGAATGGTCTTCTTCCACGCTTCCCACTCCCAGGCTTGAGTATTGTCACTTTTGTCAGGATTTGCCGACAAATAAGTCTCAAAAGCCTCTTCTGGGTGCTCAAGGCAATAATTGATACACTCTTGCATTGCTGCCTGCATGCGAGCTTTTAATTCTTTATCAACCCCTTCTCCTTTCTTTTTGGAAACGATGATAAGTTCAGGGTATGTGGGGACACCAAGCTCTTCAACAGTAAAATAATCGGTAGGTACTCCCAACATTTTAAGTTGCTCGCATTCAATATTCCAGAAGGCTCCATAAGTATAGTCGACTTTTTTCAAACCAAGAGATGTCACTAAGTCAAAGTGGATATTGAACATCTTTTTAGGGTATATGCCATTTTCAGCATGCAAGGCATCTATGCATCGAGTGCTTGTTCCATCAATGGAGTACCCTGCTACTTTTCCGGTTAAATCTGACGGTTTGTTGATTCCCTCCCCTTTACGATAGATAAAACCTCTAAGGGGTACACCAATTAATTTGGCAACAGGTTCAAGATTTGCTCCGGCACGACGTGCTTGAATTGTTTCAGGGGTGTAGTAAACAGCCCAGTCAGCCTTTTCGCTCGTCAGATATCCCAAAGGATCGCTTGGGTCACTGACTTTATACACTTCTAGGGGAATCCCATAATTTTCGAAGATTTTTTTCTCGATACCAACATAGATGGGTACATGATCGGGATTAGGTAACCAGTCGAGAACAAGAGTATAATGTCTCTGCTTGAAGGCTGCACCATCCCACCCAACGACAAATACACTGATGAGAGCCACCCACACTCCTATCCCTAGAACCATCACATTTTTTGTTCTCAAACGTAATAAAAATTTTTCGAAAACTACTGTAACACCGAATAGAGTGATGCTCATGATTGTCAGACAAAACAGTGCAGCAAAACAGGTATCAATATCGGCAGAACGACGACTTTCTAGCATAAGTAGTCCCAAACCTTTTTGGCCTCCAGCCCACTCACCAGCCACAGCACCGATACCGGCAATTGCTGCACTAATTCGCAATCCTGCACATATCTGCGGAAAAGCAAAAGGTAGCTGTAGTTTGGTAAAGGTCTGCCAAGTCGTTGCATTATTAACTTGAAAATAGTCGATCAACTCTTTTGGCGTGGACTTCAATCCCTCGTAAATCGTCATGGTAAGCGGAAAAAAAATCATGAGTGCAGTGGGTATCACGATCGCGAGATAAGACCACCCAAACCAAATAACCATAATTGGGGCGAGTGTAAAGATCGGAATACATTGAACGATGAGAAACATAGGCTGGAGTACATACCTTGCGGTGCGAAATAGGTACATCAACCAGGCAAAAGGAAAGGCAACAGATAAAGAAATCAGGATCCCACCAATCATTTCCTCTAGAGTGACTGCAGAGTGTTCACTAAAAGTTACGTGACTATAGATCAGCTCATGAATGATTCTCGATGGTGGTGGTAAAACGAATACTAACGAGCCCACATACCTAGCGGCAACTTCCCATGCCAAAAACATCACCAAAAAGGCAATTGTTGAATAGCCATATTTCCAATTTTTCACATTATTTCCCTTAATTGTATAGGGCGCGTAGAAGTGATGCTGCTGCAATAATACGTAGAGTCTGTCGCTGCTCCTTCATCCTTTCGACTAAGAAAGGTAAAGACTTCTCATGTCCAACCTGTCCTAGTGCTTCTAAAATACGCTCCTTCATATTTTTATCTGCTTCTTGATAACTATCTATGAGTACCTGTGTTGCTTTTTCTCCCGCACCCCACATCGCTAAAATAAGTGCTGCTTGCACACGAATTTTTGAGTTGGGATCTTCAAGCAACCCTTCGACCATTTCCACCGATTCAGCATCCCCTTCCATCAACAATACTGCTGAAGCTGTTGCTGAGACGCCCCAATGCTGTTTTTCGAGAAATTCTTTGATCAATGCTTGCGCATTAGGATCTTTGACGATGACAAGGCTGTTGAGAATTTCTAGTCGAACCAACTGGTCAGTTCCCTCCGGTAGCTGAGGGACTGCTGCATTTCTTTTGACATTACTAGGGGAGATAGCACGAAAAATCCCAAACTGTTTCCACATCATCTTTTCTTGAGTATTTGCCAAAGCTTCATGAAGAGCTTCACATGCTTCTTCAACATCCAACTGTTGCGGTATAAGGCCCAAGGCTAAATTCATTCGAACATAAGAGTCACTAGACTGGTGAAAAGCTCTAGAGGTATAGGGAAAACCGTATCTTCCTGTACCAGCTAGCGCTGAAGATGCAAAAATGCGAACTTTTTTTTCTGGGTGCTCGATCCATTTTACAAAACTTTTTTGTCCATCCAAAGGGTTGTATAGCGTCATTACCCATGCAGAACATATCCCAACCGCTTCATTTTGATCAGAAAGAAGAGGACGCACAAGATCATGAACTTCTCTCCCTGCAATTTCGTCCGGCCTTAGAAAACCGATCGTCAAAAGAGCCGCTGCACGGACCTCTGGATTGCTATCTTTGAGCAGAGGAATCATTAAATCGATGTCATCACAATTTTCTGCTGTCGCAAGAAATTGACACCCTAGCTGTCGATGACCTGCATGAATGCTTGTAGTAAGTGTTTCTATCTCTTTACGACCCGCTTTATCGTGTATGGCTGCTACAGCTTCGATCGCGGCAATTCTTACTTCTTTATCTGTCCGTGGAGACTGAATCATTTGCATCAAATCAGGAAGAGCCTCTTTAATGCGCATACTACCCACCGCTTGAGTCAGCCTAAGCTTAATCATCCAAGTTTGCTCGTTACGAAACATCTTGAGCACTTCCCGACGTAACCGCTCATCTAACATGTTAGAGACAAGCTGTAACGTCACTTCACGAACCATGGCATCGTAATCACTTAAACTTTTCTGCAAAAGAACAACACCTTTTGCATCCTGCCCAAAATACGCACCTACAACTCCAATGAGACGTACAAGTGGTGATGAAGATTTTGTCCCTTTATCTATTACCCCCCAGGCCATTGATTCTAATACCTTACGTTCATTATAGGGTTCCTGAACGAGATCGCTGTAATAGTCCCAAGCACGAAACATTTCACGATCATTTCCCTCAACAGCTAAAGAGCGGATATATTCTTCGATTAACAATTTGGATTGGGGAAATTTTTTTATCGCCTCTCGAGCCTCCCTAGACGCAGACGTGTGATCACCAATCTGCATATGGGCGTTGACACGTTTGGCCAACTCCTTTTCATCGAAAGCATTTGCAACTGAGAATATTAAAGAAAAAGTCGATAGAATAATGAAAAATAGAAAAAATTGCCGTTTCATCATTTAATTAACTGGCTGATCTGTTTAAACTCAGCAGCCTTTGAGTCTGATAACAATTCAAAGAGCACCGTCTCAACACTCGTCACTCGAGCTCCCCAGTCACGGAGCTCAGCAATTGCCGTTGAATAGTCGTAAATTGATCTGGAGGTTATCGCATCGTTAATGACGACAACTCCCTTATCTTCTTGTAATAAATCGATCGCTGTTTGCAATACACATACGTGTGCTTCCATACCGACAAGAATCCAATTATCGTAGGGAAGAGACAGAATATGCTGCCTGATTTTTTCGTCACCAAGACAAGAAAATGCAGTTTTTGAGAAATAGTGACACTGCTCTTCAGGCATTTCCTCTCTCAACTGCAAAAGAGTTTGGCCCATTTTCTCAGGGTACTGTTCTGTAACAACAATAGGCACTCCGAGAATATTCATTGCCTGAACAAAAATTTTAGTTGCATGAAACATTTCACAAGAGCGCTCGACATGAGCGTATAACCTTTCTTGAATATCTATAACCAGAACCCCGGTATGACCTCTTTTTAATCGTTGCAATGTCATTGTTGATTTATCCTAAAGCGCCTAATTGTCTGCCACCAATAAGGTGGAAATGTAAGTGAAAAACCTGCTGTCCTGATGGAGAGCCGTTATTTGTGATGAGGCGATATCCGTCATCAACATTAAATTCTTTGGCAAGCTGTTGCGCAACAGAAGCCATCTCGCTGATTAAATGAAGATCATCAGTTGTAACAGATTGTAAATCAGGAATCTCTTTTTTGGGAATGATCAATAAGTGAACAGGAGCAACAGGATTGATATCTTTGAATGCCAAAATCCTGTCATTTTCAAAAACGATATCAGCAGGGATTTCTCTATTTACAATCTTAGAAAATATCGTACTCATTGCAACTCCTTTTTGGCATGTTGCAGGGTATGTTTTAGAGCTTCCAAAGCGTCCTCTTTTGTCTCCCAAACAGAAATAAAACGACCTTTATGACAGAAAATGGCCCCTTCTATACCGGTAATATCTTTAAGATCCCCCTCCAAATGGCCAGCCCATTCAAGAGGTAAGGGTAAACGAACCTCCATTTTGTCATCGGGAGTCGGTGGAATACCACGCAACTTCCAATGGGTTCCCGTAGGCATAACGACAAATTGTGCCGGGTGATTGATTCCTCCCAATTCAAAAAAGAGGTCCATCCATGGAATCGCTCGATCAAAGATGAGACACTCATCACGTGTTTCCATGGCCTGAACGACATCCTCGCGACAGGAGTGAACAAACCGGTAGCGATCCCACATCCTTTGTAGGTGTCCAATTGCAAAGTCCAACGCGACATAAAAAGCAGTGTCCTGTTCTTCAGGCTTCACATCATACTCTATAGGTGTGTAATTTGCCATTACATGGGAATATGTACAAAATCCGGGAATTT
>JBCDHL010000172.1:0-5385 GCA_038750095.1 Chlamydiota bacterium | reverse complement strand
GTTTTAATTCAGAGAGAGCTGACGAACCGTTAGGAGAGCGCCCTTTTACTAATGACTTGCTATTTAGTAGAAAAGTCACTTTCGAAGATACAAAGGGCAAACCAAATCTCAGCTTCAAAATAATTTTTTGTGTTGTAAAAGGCTATGATTTACCTCATCTTTCTGGAAATATTGATGAGGAGCCATTTAAAGAAGTGATCCTCCTATCTAAAAAATTCACTCTCGAGTTTGCCTTACACTACATCAAAAAATATGGAGAAGATACTGCAGAGTCTTTTATCTGTCATGATGGTAATAAATGTTTATGGATCAATATTCTTATCCATTTCGGTTCATTTGATGCGATAAAAAACGAGTCACCTATTGAGTTTTTATCATCAGAATCTAGAGGAAGCTAATTTTTATTTTATTGAGTTTTGAATTAATGCGCTAATTGCTATCATGTCGTACACTTCTTGATACATGAAATGTAGGATTGAAAGTAATGAAAGACACAGGAATTCTTCTCGTTAACTTAGGTACCCCAAAGTCTCCGAATTCTGCTGATGTAAAAGAGTATCTCCACGAATTTTTAACTGATGGACGAGTCATAGATGTCTCATGGCCGTTGCGTCAACTTCTAACACGCGGACTGATCGTCCCAAGGCGGTATAAAGAGTCGGCACAAAATTACCAACAAATTTGGACTGATCAAGGCTCTCCACTTATGGTACACGGCCTATCAGTGAAAAGGATGCTGCAAGAAAAGCTCGGAGATGAGTTTCTTGTTGAGTTGGCTATGCGTTACCAAGAACCCTCTATGGTTTCCATTCTTGAGAAGATGAAAAGCTGTTCTCAGATAGTTATTCTTCCGCTATTTCCGCAATATGCGTCAGCGACAACTGGTTCCGTTCATCAAAAAGCGATGGATATTGTTAAAAAATGGCAAACCATTCCCTTACTTACTTTAATAAATAGTTATCCTACTGAGCCAAAGATGATTGAAGCGTTTTGCGCTTTAGCAAAACAATACGATATCGATGCATATGACTACGTACTTCTCAGTTTCCATGGTCTTCCTGAAAGACAGTTGAGGAAAGCAGACTTAAATAATCACTGCCTGCAAAGTAAAGAGTGCTGCAAAACGTTTTGTGAGAAGAATGCTTCATGCTACGGAGCTCAATGCCATGCAACGGCTAAGGCAATAGCTGAGGAGTTGAACCTAGACCCCGAAAAGTATGGAATCTGCTTTCAGTCAAGGCTTGGGAAAGATCCTTGGATTAAACCTTATACTTCTGATGTTTTACAGGATCTTGTCTCTAAGGACTGCAAAAAAGTTTTGGTCATCTGTCCAGCATTTGTGAGTGATTGTGTAGAGACGATTCATGAGATAAGTGTGGAATATCAAGAGGAATTTCTTGAAATGGGCGGGGAAAAGCTTGACCTTGTTAGGGGGTTAAATGACCATCCACTCTGGATCGATGCACTGGTAGACATTTTGATGAATCATGTCTCCAATCCTACAAAACATATTGGAACAGGGGCCTCTATGGTTTAAGGCCCCAAAATTTTGACTATGCTTGTTTCATCAGTTGAGATAGGTATTCAACGACTTTTTTCATATCCTCTTTTTTGCCGTAGCCAGAATCTTTTGCAAAATCAAGAGCTGTTTTACCTTTTACTCCCTTTGAGTTTATAGGAACCCCTTTCTCGATTAATAATTTCACTAGCTCTAAGTGACCGTTTTGAGCAGCAAAATGAAGTGCATTGCTTCCATTATTTGCTTTAACGTTAACATCGACCCCACTAGCAATTAATTGTTCAATCACTTTTTTGAATCCTTTTTCTGCAGAACCTATGAAAAGGGAGTGTTCCCCATAAGGTCTATTCGCTGTAAGCCCTTTTGACATGAATAATAGAACAATCTCTTCATTGGCACCTCGAAGTGCTATATCTAGTAAATTATCAGTGGAAATAAGATATCTTTTACCGACAGTTAACTCAGCACCTCTATCTAATAACTCTCGCACAACTTTTGTTAATCCTTTTTCTGTAGCAGCCATCAGAAGAGTCTTGTTCGAATAACCATAACTGGCATTTAGGTGATCTGCTTTATCAAGAGAACCGTTTTTGATGAGTTGCAAAGCAATCTCTTCATGACCATTTTCAATTGCTAGTGAGAGCGCTGTGCTATCATTTGAGCTCATTTTGGTCAATTTTGCACCTTTCTCTACTAACAGGGTGACAAGCTTTTTGCATCCTTTTTCTGCAGCAAACATCAGCAGAGTTTTTTGGAAAAGACCATATTTTTTATTGATTAGGCCCTCTTGATCGAGTGCTCCCTTTTTGACTAGTTTCATAGCAATCTCTACATTACCATTTTCAGCTGCTAGTGAAAAAGCTGTTTCACCATACACTGTCGATTCGGAAACTTTCGCACCTTTCTCTAAAAGAAGATCGACTAGTTTACCAAACCCTTTTTCTGCTGCAGCCATCAGAAGAGTCTTTTGCGAATAATCATATTCTTTATTGAGGTGATCATTTTCATCAAGCGCTCCATTCTTAATTAATAGGTTCGCAATCTCTTCATGACCACGACTTATAGCTAAATATAAAGCTGTCTCCTCACAATTGATGCGGGTAATGTAAGGATTATTACTTTTATCAGTGACTTTGGCACCTTTTTCTATTAGTTTGGTCACAATTTCTTTGTACCCGTTTTTTGCAGCAAGCATCAAAAGAGTCTCTAAATTTGGTTTAGGTCTATTAATGGTGTCAATGTCAAGGTTCTCTCCTGATAATGCCTTTTCGAGAAGTAAATCGGCAATTTCTTTATCGTTGTTTCGGAGAGCTAGATATAATGCAGTTTCATTCTGCTTGTTTTTTCCATTAACATCGGCGCCTTTACGTAGTAACAGCTTCACACATCCTTTTGCCCCGTATCGGGTTGCAACCATTAATAGTGTGTCTTGACGCCAACAATCCGTAGTTATTGACTTGACATTCTTAAGGTTATTGATAATCAAAGAACTGAAAAATGCATCTTTTTTTGAATTTCTGAGAAGCTTTTCTAAAAAGTTGATTTGTTTTTTAGGGGGACTTACAGCAAAATCATAAAGCCTCGTTTGTAACTCACTATCCAACATCATGAATTTGCCCCATCGATCATTAAAAATTGTTGCGATTCTTCCAAATTGAAATTCTAGGTTTCTTGTAAATCTAAAAACTGTCTCTTTTAGTGGACGGACATTTCCGAAAAGAACCCTTGGAAGATCGAGTAAGATTGCTTTTGCAATATCGCCAATTGTTGAGAGGGTTCCAAAAATAAGTGTTTTGGGGATTGCAAATATTTTTCTGCCAATCCACCCTTCAGGTTTGTAAAGCCTTTTTTTGTAATCCTCGTAGCTTACTGTTTTGTAACTAAATTTTAGATCTATCATCTCATTTGTATGATTTCCCATTTAAGTACCTCTAATAATCAGCATTATTCATTTTGCTAGTTAGTATGATATAATAGTGTTAAGATTTAATAAATATTTTTTTGTTGAGTTTTTTAAATATTTTGCTTGTCATTAAGCAAACGAAAACAATCATTTACGATAGGGACATTTCTTTATCTTGATAATAGCGCATGAGATCACGCCATTTAGCAGCATCTTCAAACTGCATCTCTTTTGCAGCTTCTTGCATTTTTGATTGGTACATGTTGACTTTTTCGCGAACCTCTTCGATGGTGAGGTATTCGTGGTGTTCTTCAGCGACCATCTCGACAGGGTGTTGTGTTTCTGGATATGTTTCCGTAAGAACACTCTCTTCATCTTCAACCAAAGGAGTGATTTCTCGAATCACACTTCTTGGTATGATACCGTGTTCTTCATTGTATTCCATCTGGATTTTACGGCGGTGATTTGAGATGTCGAGGCATTTTTGTATCGATTTAGTAACTTTATCAGCATACATAACGACGCGACCTTGGTCGTTACGTGCTGCGCGTCCGCATGTTTGGATCAAGGATGTGTCGCTACGGAGAAATCCCTCTTTATCTGCATCTAAAATTGCAACCAAAGAAACTTCGGGGATGTCTAACCCCTCTCGCAATAGGTTGATACCAACGAGTACATCGAAGCTTCCTCGACGTAGATCCTGAATGATCTGTGTCCGTTCAATTGTGTCGATATCGGAATGTAGATATTTTGCTTTGACATCGAGTTCCGTTAAGTACTTAGTGAGTTCTTCTGATAGTCTCTTCGTCAGAGTGGTTACGAGAACTCGGTTGCCTTTACTGACTTCTTTGCGGATTTCATCAAGGCTGTCATCAACTTGGTTAGTAGCTGGACGAATATCGATGATAGGGTCGAGAAGTCCCGTAGGCCGAATAATCTGTTCTACAATCTCTCCGCTGGCTTCCTCGATTTCCCAATGAGCAGGTGTGGCAGATACAAAGATCACTTGGTTTACTCGTTGATAAGTTTCTTCAAATTTTAAGGGCCTATTGTCGTAGGCTGAGGGAAGTCTGAATCCAAAATCGACAAGTGATTTTTTTCTGGCTCTGTCGCCATTATACATCGCATGAAGCTGCGGGACTGTCTGGTGTGACTCATCAATAAATAGCAGATAGTCATCAGAGAAGTAGTCAAGGAGGCAAGATGGAGGATCACCCTCTTTTCGCCTGCTGAAATGGCGAGAGTAGTTCTCTATGCCTTTACAGAATCCAGCTTCTTTGATCATTTCTAAATCATACATCGTGCGTTGATGGATGCGTTGCGCTTCGATGAGAAGGTTTTGGTCTTCGTATGACTTTACCTGTGCTTTGAGCTCTGCCTTGATCGTCTCGATGGCATGGAGACGAACCTCTTCAGGTGTAACGTGATGCGAACCTGGGTAGATGGTAACTTCTGGTATGGTACGTAGAGTTTTTCCTGTCAGGGGATCGATTTCTGTAATGCGGTCGATTTCGTCCCCAAAAAATTCGACTCTAACAGCCAGGTCGTCTTCATAAGCAGGAAAGACATCTAGCACATCTCCCCGGACTCGAAATGTGGCGCGAGCGAAGTCATAGTCGTTTCTTTGGTACTGCATTTCGACAAGGTGTAGTAGGATGTCATCGCGTCGTCGTTCCTCACCAGTTTTCATTGTTAGGTTCATACCACTATAGTAGTCGGGGGATCCAAGTCCATAGATACACGAAACTGAAGCAACAATGATCACATCGGATCGCTCTAGGAGAGAACGTGTTGCACTTAGTCGCATTTTGTCGATTTTATCATTGATCGACATGTCCTTTTCAATATAGGTGTCGGTCCTTGCGATATAAGCTTCAGGTTGATAATAGTCGTAATAGGAAACAAAGTACTCGACTGCATTGTTTGGGAAAAATGTTTTGAATTCTTGGTAGAGCTGCGCCGC
>JBCDHL010000171.1:0-5388 GCA_038750095.1 Chlamydiota bacterium | reverse complement strand
ATGTTATGGATTTTCTTTTCGCTGTAAACTTTAGATATGAATTATGATTTCTTATTGTCTCTTGCAAATATTCTGATGAGAATTTTAAAACCGTTAAAGCAATTTTTTCTGTGGCCTTGATTCAACAACTTTCAAAATCATCATCAAAAGATTGATTTTTTTCTGTATTATCCAAATAAACTTTGTTTATATCCTCAACTGCATTCTCCATAAAGCCAGCCAGTGTTTCACTATTTTTATTTATGTCTCGATTTGTACTATCCATTTGTGTCCTCATCGTTGATGCTTATGTCCAAGTTGTAAAAAACTATTTGTGCTTCGAAATATTAACGTTCATATTAAGAAAACGTTACATTAAAGTGATACTTAAAATATTAATTCTCATCAATTCGGACTCTAGTCCTTACTTAATGGTGTTGAAATAAAAAAACAAGATCGGTATGCGTGCGAATGTTTTGATGAGATTGTAGATTTCACTGAAAAGCAATAAAAGCAATTGTACAGCAACGCCAAAAATTTAAATAAGTGAATGATCCATTACTGAAGGGGCCTCAATAGCCTACTGAGTCATTTAATGAGGAACCTTCATTAGGAACCTCAAGCGATGAAAGTCTTTATCCAATGATGCAACTTAGTAAATGAATTTAAGGGGAGCGATATCAGTCCCCTTTCGATTTATACTGAATGAAATTGGAAATTACGCTTGATAGTCAGAGATTTTTACTTCTGACGAAGTGTGGAGATCGTAGGTAACTCAGACAAGTTACCAAGATCGAACACAAAGTCAGAGGCAAAAAGAATGACTATCAAGCGTAATTTCCAATTTCATTCAGTATATTACAAAGCTTTGCTTATCTCTCCTAGTTATTCCCTCTACTTTTTATTTCTATTGATAAGTGATGGTCCTTGTCGACAGTTTGAACAAATGTCGTTTGTATAATGAAAGTATTTTCTTTTTTATTCAGCTCTCTAATATGGGGGACGAGTTTTGTAGAAGATTCTTTAGCGAGGGTTCCAATTTTTTCAGAAATGCTTCTAGCTTGATTGTACTTTTCATAATTTGAGTTTTCATTTAACCACTGTTTAAATGGATCAATTGTTTCCAAAGCAAAACCTGTTATTGTCTCTGATATTTCACTGATACTATTCGAATAAAAATAAAAGGTAACTTTTGCATCCAATGTGTCTGCCATTGATCTCTGTATCATGAATGAATCTCCAGTCGAAATTGGCCTCTCAGGTACCAAGGGTCCATGAGAACTTCTTAATAAGAATTCTTTGTATTCTTTAATCACATCGACTAATTTATCTAAAATGAATGAGTTGACTTTACTAATAATTTCTTCATGGTTGTTTTTGAAATCTGAATCAAAATTGTATTCTTTAATAATTTCTGTTTGTCTTCTTGAGAAAGAATCTGGATTTACACTACTCATTTTAATCCTCATTGTTCATGTCTGAATTACTTTTCTAATCATTTGAAATATGTGAATGATCGCGTCCAACATTACAGCAAACGGAATTAAAAGAGTAGTCTCCAACGTTTTTCTCAACGCAAAGCTCTTTGGTATAAAACAAGCTACTGGTTGATAATATTCATACTGAATGAAATTAGAAATTACGCTTGATAGTCATTCTTCTTGCCTCTGACTTTGTGTTCGATCTTGGTAACTTGTCTAAGTTACCTGCGATCTCCACACTTCGTCAGAAGTAAAAAACTCTCACTATCAAGCGTAATTTCCCATTTCATTCAGTATAAACCCAGCTCTTCTCCATTGATTCATATTGGACGTTCCTTCAAAATCGCCAATATATAAGTATAAATCGAAGGTTACCAAAATATGCATGAATGGGTTCAGATAATCAGAAATGCCTCTAGAGAAGAGTTAAAAAACGCACAATATACCGATGACTCACATAGTTATGGTCATTTGTGTCGAGTAAGCGATTTAGCTGTAAGATTTGCCGAAAAAGAGGAGGCTCATAAACTCACGGTTTTTGCTGCAGGAATGTTGCATGACATCATTTCCTTACCGAAAAACCATCCTGAATCATCGAAGAGTTCTTTATTGGCAGCGAATCGAGCTGAGGATTTACTCGGGAGTATTGGTTTTCCAAAAGAGCTCATCCCCAAGGTTCATCATGCTATACATGCTCACAGTTTTTCTGCGAAAGTACTCCCAGAGACTATCGAAGCAAAGTGTCTACAAGATGCTGATAGGATGGAGGCTCTGGGAGCATTTGGTTTGATGAGAGTCTTTTATTGTGGCGGTATGTATGGAGCGAAAATTCTTGATGAAGAGGATCCACTTGCTCAGAATAGGCCTTTAGCTGATAAGCAATATTCCTTAGACCATTTTGAAGTAAAACTCTTGACTCTTTACAAAACAATGCAGACATCATCAGGAAGAAATATCGCTTATTCATTATCAGAGTTTTTAAGAGATTTTCGAAAGAGGCTAGTAGAAGATTACTTCAATAAGGATTTTTCTTCTGCAAGATTTAAAATTGCACAGGTCTATAGGAATGCAGGTGAGCAGGGGTGTTCTCTGTTTCATCCGGAAGATCAATTTTGTATGAATCGTGTTTCGAATCCTTCAAAATATGCTCTAGATCAATTTTTAGATGATAAAGATGACTACATTAAGGAGTTTCTTAAACAGTTTTCCTTTGAAATAAATGGCTATTTTCGAGCTCCTGCCGATCAATTCATTAGCCCAAACTCTGTTCGATAACTGTTTATGAAGATTGTCCTAGCACCCCAAAGTTTTAAGGGTTCATTTTCTGGAAAGGAAATCTGTGATCTACTCTCAGAAGAAATCCTTAAAGCTTATCCCTCCACAGAAATTATCAAACAACCTGTCGGTGACGGGGGTGATGGTACCTTAAGCACTCTTATACAATCATTAAGTGGAACCTATAAAGAACCATCTTGGGGATTTTTTTCTGATACAAATATAGCCTACATCGAATCAGCTGCTATTGGTGGTGTCGCCTCATTTGATGAAACTGAAAAGAATCCGCTTACTTCGACGTCATATGGTCTTGGACAGTGTCTCTTGCGGGTTATAGATGAGGGTTACAAGCATATTATTATAGGTCTCGGTGGTAGCGCTACAAATGACGGGGGCGCAGGACTACTAAATGCATTGGGTGTAAAATTCTTAGGTGAAGATGGGATCTCTTTACCGTTAGGTGGAGGTAATCTGTTGAATCTTGCATCCATCGATATGTCAGAGTTAGATCCTCGCTTAAAAGAAGTGAAAATTGAAGCTGCTTGTGATGTGAATAATCCACTTCTGGGGCCTCAAGGCGCTACAATGGTTTATGCCGAGCAAAAGGGAGCAAGCGAAGAAGATAAGCAAGTCTTAGAACAAGGGCTTGAACGTTTCGCCACTTTGACCAAACGTTTTACTGGTATAGATATTTCAGACCTTTCGTATAGTGGTGCTGCAGGTGGAATAGCTGGAGGGGCACATGCTTTTCTTGGGGCAAAGTTGGTCCCAGGAGCAGAACTTGTTTTGGATTTACTCGGATTTGACACGTTGATACAAGGTGCGGACCTGGTGATTACAGGAGAGGGAAGGATAGACAAACAAACAGTTTATGACAAAGCCCCAATCGTCGTTGCACAAAGAGCTAAAAAGCAAGAAATACGAGTCGTTGCTGTTGTTGGATCTTATGGAGAAGGGTATGAAGATGTATTCGATCATGGTATTGATTCTGTCATCAAGATTGGAAAAGGTGGAATTGTTAAAACGATTGAGAAAATATTACAGAAGTGAACCATCTTAAGCGAAAAATAAAAGATGGTAGGCTTCTAGGCACATGATAAAAAGCGTCGCCAACAAGAGAAGCGCCAATGTTACACGGCCACCTGGAATCCATAGTTTTGTATCGAGGCGTAGGGTGTACTTACCAATCCAAAACATTGCAATCGGAATAATCCCGTTGAGGATAGCTTCTCCAAATCCTCCGGCGATACCAATGGCAGTAATGAAAATCCCTGGGTTGTAAAAAGTGATGATCATCGGTGGAATAAAGACTAGGCTACACAACCAGGCACGTGTGATGCCGCTGCGTTTGACACCAAATCCATCACCTAAGAAATCGACCATACTGAGTGAAACTCCAAGTAACGATGTGACGAGTGCAAAAAAAGCAAATGCACCACCTACGACACCAATCCAAGGGTTATGTGTGACACTCTCTAATATTTCGAAGCTGCGCAGTTCACCACTTGTTGCTTGGGCCAATTCGTTACTCGGCACTGAACCAATGACCATCCACTGCCACAGTGAATACACAATAAAGGGCAGAGTTGTTCCAAAAATGATAGCTAGCCTAAGCTTGGGAGCGTCTCGCTTCATATAGGTAGATAAGGTGGGGATAATGTTATGGTAACCATATGCACTGAAAAGTGTTGGTGCGGCAAATAGCCATAGCCCCCAACGGCTCGCTTCAATATTTTCAGACGTTACATTTTTGTTACCTGCGCTGATGAGATACATATAGGAAATGATTAAACCCGCAACCAGGAACCAGTTGATATGGGTAACGAGTTTCGTTCCCCATAAGACCATCAGTCCAAATATAAATGTAAATAGCAGTGAGTCATAACCATTGGGTATCTCTAATCCTGTGATTTGAGTAAGAATATTTTTGAGTAAAGGCGTACCCTCATCCATGTAGGAAACAAGCAAGCAATAATAGAGAAATAGAAAAGTCACTCCAGCAACGAGTTCCCCACCTCGGCCCAAAAATCTTTTTGTAATCGAAAGAACATTGGCACCATCGGGAAGCCAAAGTGTTGCTTCTAAAAAAAGAAGGCCTGTAACCATCATGAACAGCCAGCATAAAGTGCCAATGAGGAGTGAAGGGTAAAATCCGGAAAGGCTTGTAACGAAGGGAAGAGCGAGCATTCCTGCTCCGATACATGTACCCGAAATGAGGAAAACAGCCCCCAGCAGTGACTTATCACTCTCTTCTTCTTCAAATAGCGAATCTCTGATTTCATCCATATTTATTGACTATCCGTAATGGTCTGCTCATCGTGCGATTATAATGAATCAAGACAAATAACCCAAGCAGTGTATATCCAAACCAGCTGCTGTATTAAAAAATAAAATGAATGAGATTTTAATAGTTATTTTTTTTCAAAAATTAAGGACAAGCCTTAGTGCATGAAAATCGTTTGATCCATCTATACTGAATGAAATTGGAAATTACGCTTGATAGTCATCCTTTTTGCCTCTGACTTTGTGTTCGATCTTGGTAACTTGTCTAAGTTACCTGCGATCTCCACACTTCGTCAGAAGTAAAAATCTCTGACTATCAAGCGTAATTTCCAATTTCATTCAGTATAAAGCTTTTATACAAATGTCTTTT
>JBCDHL010000170.1:0-5394 GCA_038750095.1 Chlamydiota bacterium | reverse complement strand
GCCTTTTAGGGATGGAGGAAGAGATGGAATTTTTAGCTTTAGCTTTCTAGTAGATAAAGAGTTTGGTTCAATAAATCGCGGCCAGATTCCTACAACAGAAACGACACACCAAAGGTCCCAAAGGAAGTTGCCTAATCGAAATTTTTTTTTTAGCATCAGTCAAATAGCTATAACATTATAATTTCAGTCAGTATAAATTGTACTTGAAATGAAGAGAAAATGAAAGAGATATTCACCTACCGAACAATAGAGGTTGGTAGGTGAAAAATTGATTAGCTGCGAGCTAACTCAGCTTCTTTAAGATGTTTAGCAACCTTGCTGGTCATTTTAAACATGTCAATTGATGCTGAAGAACCAAAAACTTTGGCAAGTTTAGCATCTGGATTGATGTTACGCTTGTTTTTTGGATCTTGTAACTTGTGCTTTTTGATGTATTCCCAAAGCTTCTTAGTTACTTCAGTTCTTGCCATTGGGCCTTTACCAACAACTTCAGCAAGTTCTTTGCTGACTTCAACAGGCTTCATAAACGCTGATGGTTTCTTTTGTTTCGCCATTACGGTCTCCTTGTTGTTTTTTGATCGACATGAAAGATGATGATCTCGATCGAAATGTTATGTGTATCTAGGGGATTCTTTTAGCTCCGATCGGAATTAATAGTCAAATAAATCTAGAGGGAGATCAGGGGAGAAATGGAAGAATCATTCATTTGTGTATTGGAGTCTTTATCTTATCCTACAGATAATTAATAACATAAGGCTGGATAAAAGAAAATAAAAAATAATAGAGGATTTAGGTTTTTTTTCTGTGGTCTCTCAAAAAACTCTAATAGAGTTTTGGGTCTTAGTCAAAAAAGGAATAATCATTTAGTATATACCCAAACAAGCTGAAGATCTGAATAACGATTGGTATATGGTTAAATTAGCAAGTATGACTAAGGAAATTAAAAAGAAAATTAGTGAGCTTGAGATACTTCTCGAAACTCTAGAAAATTGCGTAGGAGATAGTGACCGTTTACTCGTTTTAGGTATCAACTCTTTGGTTGTGGAGTTTTTGTCAAAGAATTCTTGGTTGAAAAACATCCTACCGACCTTGACACCGCTTGAGGTTTTATCCGCTAAATCTGTTATAGCCATCGGTCAAGGCGCGAACGTTTTCTCACATTTTGATGATTCAGAAAGGACCCTTCAATTCCTTCCCCAACTCCTCGAAAATTTGGTGAAGGTTGAAATGTTTTATGACACGATTGGTGGGATTATAGGGTATTACACTACAGTGTTACGACTTTTGGATCAGAATCTTTCACCATCAGAAACAAATGAATCTAAAGAGCATTACTACAAACCTCCAGGTATCAATATCATGGAGCTCTATGGTCCCGTAAATCAAGCTGTAAGACAATGTATTACTAACATGCCCAAGCTGTCAGAAATGTACCCCGTGGGTGGAGCAGGGGACCGACTCAATCTAAAAGACGAAGAGACTGGTCAACCACTACCAGCGGCAGTTCTTCCTTTTTTAGGGCGCAGCTTACTTTCTGGTCTAATACGTGATATACAGGCCAGAGAGTTTTTGTACCATCGTCTTAATGGAGGTCAATTGACGACTCCTTTGGCATTAATGACTTCTGAGGAAAAAGACAATCATCAGTACCTTGTGAATATTTTCGAGAGCAAATCTTGGTTTGGGCGACCACGAGATAGTATTAGGTTTTTTACTCAACCTCTTGTTCCAGTCATTACTTGCGAGGGTGAGTGGGTGATGCAAGGACCTTTTCACCTTTCCATGAAGCCAGGTGGTCATGGAGTGTTGTGGAAAAAAGCATTGGATGATGATATCTTTGAATGGTTAAAAGCCTTAGGTCGAGATAAAATTCTTGTACGTCAAATTAATAACCCTGTTGCTGCTATCGACTATGGGATTCTTGCCTTTTTAGGTTTCGGGTTTGTTGGGGAAAAATCGTTTGGTTTCGCTTCATGTAGGCGTATGGTGCATGCTGCTGAAGGGATGAATGTCTTGGTTGAAAGGAGTGAGGAGAGTGATTACAGTTATTGTATTTCCAATGTCGAGTACACAGATTTTGAGAAAAAGGGAATTCAAGATGTTTCAGTCGATGAGGGAAGCTGTTATTCTGCGTTTCCTGCGAATACGAACATCCTTTTTGTTGATATCGACTCTGTGCAAAAGGCTCTGAGTTCCTGCCCCATTCCTGGAATGATTATCAATATGAAAAGTATATTTCAGAACTATAACCAGGAAGGCAAGTACATTGAGGTCAAAGGTGGCAGGCTTGAATCTACCATGCAAAATATCGCAGACGTGATTGTTAATCGCTTTCCATCCAAACAGGATCCTGAATCCATAAATTCTTTAAAGACGTATGTTACCTACAATCATAGAAGGAAAACATTATCTGTAACGAAAAGTAGTTATGTTGCGGGCCAAGGAATTCATGGAACTCCGCTTGGCTGTTTCTATGAATTGTTGCAGAACAACCGAGAGCTTCTGATGGAACATTGTGGTATAAAGGTTCCTGAACTCCCAGCTGAAGATGAATATATTCGGAAGGGACCTTCATTCATCACGATTTTCCATCCAGCTTTAGGTCCATGCTGGAGCATTATAGCACAGAAATTGCGTGGTGGTAGGTTAGCAGATAAAGCTGAGTTACAACTAGAAATTGCTGAGGTTGATATTGAAAATATTCAACTAGAAGGCAGCTTGTTGATAGAGGCTCAGGATCCATTGGGAAGAACGAATGAAGAAGGTATCGTTGAATACAGCAGGGAGTGTGGGAAATGCGTTTTGAAAAATGTCATCGTTTCGAATTTAGGAATCGATAGAGATGGGAAAAACACCTACTGGAAGAACCAAATTGAGAGACATGAAGCCTTACGAATTGTTCTTCACGGCAATGCAGAGCTTTACGCTGAAAATGTCACGATATCAGGAGACCAGTTTATTGAAGTTGATGACGGCTACCGCCTCATTGTCAAGGGAGATAACGGAAAGCTCAGTTTTGATCGTCAAAAAATTAATCGACCATCTTGGAGCTGGGAGTACTCCTTCAATGATAGCGATCAGATCATTTTACATCGTTCATCATAAACCTCTTGATATCTTTGGATAAAAGGACATCCCTCACAACTAGCCTCATAGTGAATGCAAAAATCGTGATGTAATTGATAAGCCCCTTGAATGGAGATTGCTTCTTTGAGAATGGAACTCTTTTCCGACTCACCAAAGAACCGATGCTGTAGGTATTTTGACTTACGTGTCGCCTGTCCCTTTACAGAGGAGTAGAGTTTGGTAAACGACTCGAGCTCCTTATCAACACCCCGTGTTTGAATGGATGCGTATAACAGGGGAAAGTATGTGTTAATCAAAATTTCCATTTTTAAACTTTTCCCTATTAACGGTAGGTTATTTTTTTTTGCTTTCTCCTCAAAAGTATAGTGGTGGTTCCAGTACTCATCCTCATAAGTCGGGATCATTTCACAAAGTTCCTCTAAATGCTCTTTGAAGTCTTTTTCTTTAGTAAGTAATGGCCACGTTGCATGCCAGTGAGCCTCCATTCTTTGGTGTAGTTGTGGAAAAGATGGATCTTTGATCATTTTTATTAAATATGCTAGGCGGCGTATTGGGTGGTTGATTGGGCGAATCTTATGGAGACGAAGTAGGATTGAGTTTTCGGGGAAAAGTTCCGAAGAAATGTCTATTGCTTTGAGCTCTTTAAAATAGGTTGAGTTTTTCCACTTCTGATGAAAGTGTGGGGAAAACAGACCACAACATCGCATCGCCATGGCAAGGAGAAGGTCTTTAGAGGACCGCCTGTGTGGAATTAGGTAGTGATATAAGTCGAGAAAAGCTTCTGCGTTTTCTTTATAGCCTAAGGCCATAGCCACACCTCCCTGCATATAGAGTCGAGAATCATCAACCCGACTATACAAGTGACGTCGTTTCTTTTCGAGCCTCCATAGTGAGGCGTCCTGGAAAAACTGTCTAATAGACTTTTCGGGTGTTTTTTTGAAAAGTTCGTTAGCGCAGCGTCCATTACCACAGAATTTCTTGTAGGGGTATAAATCAAGATCAATGAGTTGTGTGATTCTTTTTTCAGGAATTGTTAGAGCACTTTCAAAGTAAGATTGTGTGATTTGATTTCCTTGCTCGTTTATGATGATTTTTTTTTGGCTAGACTGCCAAAACGAAATGTGAAGAATGACCTGATTGTAAAGAGGGTCAAGGTGATGTTGATGCTGCACCCAACCTTCGTCACGTAAGTGGATCTCTACATCACCCCGAATCTCTTTTTCTCCAATCTTAACGTGAGCTTTTTTGAAGTCGGGTCCGCCACCCGCATTCCATATACCTGGTGAGATGACAATAATAGACTCTCCATCTGTTGTTGTGAGAGGGGTGAAATATTTTTGATTGAGCCACATGACTTGAACATGCCTTTCAGTGATAAACTGATACCGTTCCTCTTTTTCAGAAACTTTGAGTGGGGCATCATCGATGAGTGTTTCGTAATCTGACAGCATTTTTTTTCTCGTTTATATACCGATCGTGATTCAAATCCATAATTTTAAAATATGTCCGGTATAACTGGTTTAAAGAATATTGTACAGATCTAAGTGGAATCCAAAGGGGGACAGTATAAAAAAAGCCTGGCCTAGTATTGAATTTCGGTCAATCTCTGCTCCGACCCCGACTGCCACCTCGATAAAGAAAAAATAGCAACTAACTTCGTTGAAAAAACACCCTACAGCTAAAGAGCTTATTGGAAAAGCTAAGAATGTTTTCAAAAAAATAAAAGACCCTCTATCAATATTGGCATGTTTCTTGCATTTGGGAGATAAAGTCTTTTTAGCAGGAGGCATTATGAGTATTACACCACCTTTTGATATACCGGCTACAATTTCAGGAAATATAATTCCTGATCGGATCCCTGAGAATATTAAAAACCGTATCAATGAACTTGGGTTGTCTGAGATTCTTGAAAAACCGGATGGAGTCAAACAACTTGAAATACTGGAACGGAGTGTTTGGTCATTAGCACCAAAAGTGAAAAAACGTTTGCTAAAGACTGAAAATAAGGACATTATTAACTGCCTTAATTATCTTGAGTCATTTTGTCTTTATTCTTGCCAGTATAACATAAATCGTTTTGCAAATAAGGGAAAATTACAGGAGCTAAGAGCAAAAGAACTTTTGGATAAAAATGTTTATAAAGCTGTTCAAGAAATAGAAACAATCAGAAAACTTTTAGGTTCAGGAATGAAAAAGAATGGAAAAGAAGCCTTAAAAGAGCATATAGAAATACTTAATAAATTAGTGGGTAAAGTACTTGTAAATAATTTAAATCAAACTGAACAAATTGCTATGGGAAAAACAGTG
>JBCDHL010000169.1:0-5428 GCA_038750095.1 Chlamydiota bacterium | reverse complement strand
TTTGAGAAAACCTCGTATCTGGGATATCGTAAGTCGATCAATATTGATTAATATTCATCGACTTACGATATCCCAGCTACGAGAGCTTTCTCTTTGCCAAAAACCAAATTTTGAAACACGATCGGTATGATTGTCTAAGGTCAATGCAATGTACTGTGTATCAGTTTTTTATCTAACAGGACAAGCACCTGACAAGCACTCCTCTTCAAGGAGCTCATCACGCATCTCAATGCCGTCATACTCAATAGGACTCAACATGGAACAATATGCATCGTAGTCCTCTTTTGTGACAACTTCTTGTGGTAAGTAGGCATATCCTAAGTCTTCAGCATTTTTGGTTGGGTCATTACGGAATATAAAGGATACTCCCACATAAGAGTCCCAATTTTCCATAAACCAATCAATTATCTCCGGTACTTCCGAAGGATCATAAGAAATGGTATTCGAAACATTTTGTTCTGACCATGTTTCCTGTAACATTCTGTACCACTCAAGTTGTGTCACTGCTGCGTCACCGTTCACTTCCACCTCTTCAACTTTCCCGTTCTTCCTTGTTACAGTTTTCCTTGAAAACGGCACATTTTCATACTTGACTGGAAACTTAACAAGTACAGATTCGGGTTCGTATGGTTTTTCAATAACGGTATATCCAGCTGCACGGAAACGATCAACTAGTGGGTCGTGTTTCGAGTAGGTGATATTGTTAAAGATGTAGCGACCTAGTGGCATATGCACACCCTCAGGGACTTCTCCCCACTCATCTGTTCCCATAATCTTACTAAGTGTTCCACTAGGCTTCACACAAGTAACGTTTTTAGGTAAAGGAGAGTTTAGCTCATTAGCCATACTATAAGCTGCACTAACAGTAATATTACGCATTCGCTTATAGTCGTAGCTCGACAGATCTGGACGAGCACGAATACCGGTCAGCCCAACTCCGCAAAGGTGTAGGAAATCGTTATTTAAATGCCAAGCTTCTTGAAGAATTTCATCACGTAAATCTACCATTGTCTGTCGGTAGTTCATTCTTGCAGCTAAACGCAGTGCATTTTCCAGTCCAACTTTATCTCCCTTAAAGGCAAGGACGTTAACTTCTGTTAAATTACAAAAACTTTTGTTTCCTAGTAGAATTTCTACGCATGGATTACAACCTTTAAACCAAGGAGCACGTCTCTCTGCTTCCGAAGCATTGATGAAACCGGGTTCTGAACCACCGGAGTCCAACATCAATTGAAAGAGACTTTCCAACTCGGAACGTGAAGGTTTTGCATAAAAGAGAAGGCTATTATTTGATTGCTGACGGTGTGATTTGTCATTTAACCACCACTCTTTTTTAGCGACAGCAAACTCATCCCACTCTGGCTGTCCATATTCGAAAAGAGCAATTTGTGCTGAACGTCTACTAGAAAGAATCGTCCCTAACCAGTTAACCATGTCGAGGATATCGATACGCGTCAGAAGTTGATCAGCTCGATCAGATAAGATTTGCGCTATAGCCTTAAAAGCTTTAGCAATTTGCTCGTCGCCAGATGAAATCCAACCATATCCTTTTAGCCGAGCACCAGCTGGGCGTATTTCAGAAAAATCTAGAATGAGAGTCTTGGCGGGAAATTTTCCAGCTACTAGTTTACCGACCGCTTTAGCCCATGCAACAGCAGAGTCACCAATCTTAATCGTCCACGTGTAAGTTTCTGAGTCGTAAGTTTCAATGTTGTGCGTAATTCCACCTTTTTCCGTTCGATTAGATCGGATGACTTTTATTTCCTGAAGAGGACAGCGAAAACCATTGAGGGTACCGGTGACAGGTTTGAATCCTACTCCGCACCCTTGAAGGAGAAGCCATAAAACATCTACAAGGTCATAAACTGTTTCTACGTGAGTAAATGAACAATTGAACATACAAGATTCACGTTTACGACTGAGTTCTGTTCCTCCTAACCATAAGGTTCTACCAGCTGGAGCAATGTATCTACCTAGAATCAATTGACGACACTGTTCAAGTTCGTGCTCTTCACGTTCGTTCAAAGAGCGATTTAGAGCCCGCTCCCATAACCATTGCTGGTGGCCTATGACTCGGTCGACAACTTGTGTCCAACTTTCTAAACGTGAATCCCCATCTTGAATTGGTCTGTGATAAGTACGCAAAGCTGTAGCCATAGCTCGCGATGTAGGTTTAGTCATGATCCCATCTCCATAAAGTTCTGATTGACGAACCTAAAGTACCCTCTAAAATTCCGTTCAGTCAGAATTTTGTAAGGAACCCTATGATCTTGTGTATTTTCTGTTATTTCTAGCACTCCCTGCCTTTCCCCTCCAACTACAACATCTTGTAGTTGGTGGTAAGAAAAACCACAACAGGTTGTGTTTTTGATACCTTTTTGTATCTCTCTTTTTGGTTTAAAAGTCAAGCTCAGAATCCTTTTAGACCTGCTTCATAGTACCCTCTGAAGGGTGTCATAACATTTTGTATTTGAACAAAATAAGCAGAGATAAAAATCCGACCATTTTTTTAAAAAACCACTGAAAATAAGCCAGTTAGGGTGATATTCATCTCAATTTAATCCCATAATATTGATTTTTACTGCTTTATTTCAAATTTTGAGTCACAACTGGTATATACTTCTTCCGTTTCAAAGACAGCCAAAGATACTAATTCAATCGCCGGAGCTTTGAATTATGTAGAATTTGGATATCTTTGAAACGGAAGGAGTGTATACCAAATTGAGTTACGTTCGATTTACAACAGAAAGCAGACTTTCTAAATCTTGGTCTTCTTTACTGAACGGGTTTGATATCGTGTTTTTTGAGCGGTTATCAATAATCATTAAAATTTGATGTTCTTCTTCTTCTTGATCTTGACAGCTGTAGTAATCAAGACATACAGTCAAAAGATCTTGAAAATCTTCTTCTCTTTCTAAGAGTTGCGAAGTCTGAATCACCAGTTCCCTAAAAGAGTCGACATCACCGTCTTGAACCATTTCAGATAAAAGTTCCAAATTAAACTGTAAGTCATTTTCTAAAGTAGCTTCTTCAGCCAGTTGTTGTACAAGTATCGCGGCACTTTCAGGATCTGAGTCTGTTAGAGCGCGAACTCGTAAAAGCTCAAACCATTTATCGTCATCAACGTAATCGATAAATCCATCTAGTAATTCAGAAGCATAGGAAAAGTTATGGTTATCAACCTGTTCGGTAATAAAATCATAAAGAAATGTTTCGATGTCATTAGCACATCCTTTATTGATCGAGTGTAAGACTTCAATAGGATCGGCACCTTGGTCGGTATTTTCATCCAAGATAACTTGGAGGTTAGAGAGAACATCTTGTATCTCCTCAACCTCTTGAGCTTGTTGACGATCGTACAAGAATATCTGATGGTCAAGTTCATCGCAAAAAACAGAAAGGCAAGGCTTACCGGTTTCCAAACGACGCCATAGCTCAAATACTAATAAATAAATACGATCTTCAATTTCCGGGGTCACCTGTTCTTGATCAATTAACGATTCCGTTAATTCTTCCGGAGTATCATAACCCTCAGCTATCGAGCAGAAAGAGTCCTTATCAAAGTCAAGCCCAAACTCCCTTAACCTACTGCATAGGAGCGGCATAGACATATCACGATAGTTTTCCACCTGCCAATCATCAACCTCTAACGAGGGGTCAATTAGCCAGTTCATTCGCAAAGAATTGTATAAAGCTCGTCTATCTATATCCATACTTTTCGCATAAGGGTTGGGTGATTGTTTCAGAAGCTACATGATAACAGAGAGAGACTCATAGTGAAAAGTAAAAAACAGTTATCCCTAGGAATTTCCTTTCAAATAAACGCTGTAGATCATCCTCCAGCGGAGTGAAATTTCTTTCTGTTGATCTATGTAGTCTCTTATCTCTTCTGTTGACCATTTCCCAAAAGTTATGATCTCTTGATCAGTAAGACGAAAGGCAATGGAAGAAGCAGCGGAGGGGGAATCGCATAATTCTTCAAGGTGAGAAAGACATCTTTTTAATTGCTGATGTCGTTTGTTAAGCCGAAAAAGACCAAAAATAAGCAAAGCAAAAGGAACGGCCTTGAGCCACATCATCTGTTGTAAAGCTTGCTCACTTCCCAAAAACAGGAAAAATAAATCGATAAAAAAAATCATAAGCAAAAGAAGAACAAATATTCCCGACTCAATAGAGTTTTTGACAATAGGGCCCAACCATCGCCGAAACCTGGAAGTAGAGGTCGCATAAGCAAAAAACTCTTCGAAAATCGGCTCCTCAAAAGCCATCCTACCGACGTGACAAATTTCGTGCGCAATAATTTCTTGCTTATTGATAAAACCATAAACGCTCCCACGATGGCTAAGAGAGCTTCTCAGTTGAAGAACTGCAGAGAGGGGACTCTCCTCATCACTCTGAAAAATCCAAGCACAACCACCATGCCAAAAAGAGAGCTTGTGATTATCGTAAATAATTGGTACCCAATTAGGAAAAATACCATATAATACCCTTGCAGCAGTACCCATCTCTTCTCGTTTGGGTTCTTCCACAAATTCATCGCGGCCTATAGGAAGCCCCGTTTTTTCAGTTAGATACTGGCGGATATGTTGACAATAATCAGCACGAAGAAGAAATCCATCTTCTGACTCATTGGGCCCCGGTATAAGACCCTGGTGATTGTAATCACTCAAGTCTTGATCACTTATGGAAGAGGTCATGTTACTCACTTACAATTATTTCTTTTCTGACTAAAGTTTTAAATGATTGAAGGTTAACACGCAATGAAGGATGCAAAAAAAATCAATCCCACTAAGTAAATGATTCTAAAAATATTTGACCAACGATACATGCAGTTTTACGTTTTTTCACTTGCATCCCCATACTCACCTATGGCACGCTTGATGATGCTTCTATCATTAGATATTGATTATTTGAACTCGACTCTGTATATTTTTTAGACGAAGTTAATGAGAGAAGCAAAGCTCAGCGTAATAAATTTTGAAGGATGGGTATAATTTCACCCTTTTTGAAAAATTTATTTAGATGGGCAAAACTTCTCTCTGTAGATGAGTTCAGAAAATGTACAAAGTCGAGTCGAAAACACATGGGGATCAATCATGCTCACTAAAGACTACGAAGAGTTCACCGAAAAACAAATAAAGGTTTTAGAACGCTACGTAACAAATACAAGTGGACACATTTTTTGTCTAAGAAACCTTCCAGAAGTCATAAAAGGGGCACTATTTTCTAGATACTCACGCTCTAGCCTCGGTTTACGCTCACTACTTCTTAAAGATTTTATTTCAAATAATGAAGAATCAGGGTTTGCCAACATTGCAGGGGCATCGGAGCACTCAACTGAGAACCCTCATGATCAGATAGAGGCCATCCAAAAGGCGCAAAATTTTTATGATCGGATCCTTGATGGCTATGGTGACGATTCCATTGG
>JBCDHL010000168.1:0-5462 GCA_038750095.1 Chlamydiota bacterium | reverse complement strand
CATCGGTGCGGGCGACACGCGGGCGCTCACCCCGGCATCGGGCCCGGGCAGCGCGGTCAAGATCGTGACGTTTGTGCCCGAGAGCCACCTCGAACAGTCAAAAGTTATAGAAACATTAGATGAATGTAAAATTGTAGCTGGTACTAAACTAGAAGAAAAGATTATCAGAGGCCGGAAGTTCAATCCGAATAATTTATTTGACATAAACAATCCCCACGTTATCAGGTTTATTATCGATAATGATAGAACCGAGGAATGCCTCGCCACAATATTTGCTCATTTTGTGGGTAGTAAGAAATTAGAAGAAGAGTATGAAAGTGTTGTAGGAAGTGGATTTGCCGGCATGGAGTATCATCCTAATGCAATTGACTATTATGACGATCACATGTGTATGATTAATATATTAAAACAGTGTTTTCCTGATGCGCACTTATCTTTACATGCCGGAGAACTCAATTTGGAGTTATCACAAACTAGTCAGCCTTTACAAACACACGTTAGAAAAGCCGTTGAGGTGGCTGGAGCAGAGAGAATTGGTCACGGAACTTGTAGTAAAAAAGATCTTAACCGAGATGATCTTTTCAAAAGCATGCATGAAAAAGATGTTCATGTTGAAGTTAATCTGAATTCTAATAAATATGTGGTTGGAGTTACAGAGGACGACCATCCGATTTTTGAGTTCATAAACCATGGTGTTTCCTTCTCACTGTGTACTGATGACCAGGGAGTGTTTGGTAGTTCTCTTTTTGAGGAGATGAAGTTGGCGTGTCAGGAGTATGGCAAAAAAGGTGATCGCAACGGAGCTCATCACGTCTTAGGGTATGAGGAGTTAAAACGTTCCGTTTTAAATTCAGCAAGGAAATGTTTTTTACCTGGAAAGTCAATTTATGAGCACCCAGACAAATTTGGGAGACTCGTTTTTAAAAAAGATTTTATCTCAGATGATAAACCACTTTCCGGCTTGCGTGAAATAATCAGTTTTTGTCTTAATCCTGAATTTGGAGAATGGGCAGAAGATGGTGTATTTGGAATGTTAACTACGAAACAGCAAGATTTCATTAAAACTTCTGAAAAAGCTCAATTAGAGCTCGATCTAGAGATGGCATTTATCTATTTTGAACAGTTTGTTGTTCCGGCTCTTATAAGAAAAAAGTCAGGTAAGATAGAGGCGTCATAAAGCTCTAACATGAGCAACGACCGACTCTGCAATCGCTGTAAGATTATACCCTCCCTCAAGAACAGACACGATTTTGCCATCACAGTACTGATCGGCGATCTCGCAGACCATACTTGTTAATGTATAGAAATCTTGCGTTTTAAGGTCAAAGCCTCCAATTGGATCGTCCTCATGGGCATCAAATCCTGCCGAAATGATTACTAATTGTGGCTCGAAAGACTTCATAGCTGGGAAAAGTTGTTCCTCAAAAGCCTTAAGCACTTCAAGCCTTGAGTCTTTTTCACCTGGAATTGGTACATTGAGAGTTTTTCCTTTTCCTTCACCTTTTCCAATTTCATCCTCATAACCTGTATTTGGGTAAATGTCTTTTTGATGGGTACTAAAATAGAAAACAGAAGGATCATGGTAAAATATGTTCTGGGTGCCGTTGCCATGGTGAACATCCCAGTCTACAATAAGTACGCGATCGACGCCATAGACTTTCTGAGCATATCGAGCCCCAACAGCTACGTTATTGAATAGGCAAAACCCCATACCAATTTCCTTACAAGCGTGATGGCCTGGAGGACGTACATTACAAAAGACGCGATTTCCAATTCGTTGCATAACATGATCAACACCCGTCAAGACACCTCCAACTGCAAGTTTGGCGATGGAATAGGATTTTGGGCAAATTCGAACATCTCCCGTTGATAAAGTTGCATATCCCCACAAATTAGCTGCTTTTACCTCATCTTCTACAAGATTGACATATTCCAAGGGATGACAAAGGGACAGTTCCTCTTTGGTAGCAGGCCGTGGGGTTAGTTTGTTATCGGACTTTAGTAACCCATTCTCTAAAAGAGCCTCATCGATAGATGTATGGCGTCCCGGACATTCTGGATGGCCGCGACCCGTCATGTGAGAAGGATACTGTTCGTCAGTAACTATGAAAGTTGAGGGAATTGAGTTCATTTGTAAACAATATCGCTATATAATACCCAAACAAGTTGGGAATTTGGGGATAAATGAGTATGAACACTAATATACGTTTCAAGTCGATTAAGTACAACTAATCAATAAGTAGATGAATCAATTTGTTTGCAGTAACGTTTCGTTTAGTAGCAATCGTTAGCATATCGTGATAGAAATCCGCTAGAACATCTGGTTTTGTTTCTCTTAACTCTTTCAATTGTTCAATGGTAATTTTTGCGAGTATACAGTCTTCTGTTGCTTTTATGGAGGCAGTTCTATTGATCTCCAATATGAAACCGATTTCACCAACGATCGTTCCTTTGTTGAGGACCTTAATTCTTCTTTCTTGTCCCTGATTATCAGTTGCAAAAATATAAATGCGTCCTGACTCAAGAAAGTAAAGGCAGTCTGATGGGGCATTTTCTCGTATGATAAGGTCACCCTTTTTTACATGAACACGTTTTAAGCTCTTGAAAAAATCTGGATGTCTACTAACCGATGGAAGTAAGTTCTGATAGTTTGTTTCTAAATCAACTACTAGATCCTTTCCATGAACTTTTAAAATGTCTACTTCACAGTACTCCAGAGCATGGTCTAAGTCTTTTTCATATAGAAAGGAAATAGGGTATCCACTTTGTTTTGCTGCTTCAATTTTCTTAATGACATTTTGTGGAAGATTTGAAACGATCAGTTGAACATTGTTGGACTTACATAGCCTTGAGATTTTAACGAAGCTATAAATAGTTGAAGCATCAGCCCCTAGTACTTTTTGAAAATCAAGTATTAAGTAATTGATATTATTGGAAAGCTCATTTTCAAACTGGGTTCGAAATTTATTGACCAAGACGGTTGCATTACCAAAAAAAATGTAGGATTGAAGAAAAATGATATGGATACTTTTGGCATGTTCTCTTATTAGCTTCTTGCTCAATACATCCCAGACCACGTTGCTGTTACGTACAGACCCGTTTATCTCGTTTTTAATGATTTTAATTCGACTGTATTGAACGGCAAACAAAATAATCGAAGCCACTAAACCAATGACTAGCCCAGCCACTAAGCCATAGATCACCATGCCCAGGGTGATTATTGGAATAATCAGGTACTCATAAAAACTGAGCCTATGATATGTGTAGAGAATCCAATCTCTAAAACGTTTACCACCTATGTAAAGAAGTATCGTGGCAAATAAAGCTTTAGGGGTGAATCCTATGAATGGAATACCAAAAATAGCGATGCAAAGGACAGTTAGTGTACGGACCCAACTAGAAAGGTAGGTTATTGCCCCTAGTTGTCTACTTAACAAAGAACACAGTAATTGGTGAAATCCACCTATGCTACCTACAAGCCCACCGAGGATATTTGCGATACCTGATGAACGAAGTTCTTGATTAATATCGATTTCATCATTCGTGATGACTTCAATACTCGTAATGTTAAACAAAAGAGAGATAACACCAAATACAGCTGCAATCAAGTAGTCTGGAGTGTAAGAAAAAATCAAATTCCAATTGATTTGACTAAATTGAAATAAAAGTTTTATTTCATCGACATTGTAGTCATTGAATGGACCTAGTAAAAGACCTGCTTTTTCAGCATCCTGATAAGAATGGCCTGAACCCCATAGGATTGAGTAAAAACCTATTGTTCCTAGGATTAATAGTGCGATAAGCATAGAAGGTTTCATGCTCTTTTGAACAATGTAAAGGATGCAAATCGCATAAGCAACTTCTGGTAACCAATTTATGAGTACTTCGTACTGAAAATAGGAAGTAATTGTTTCTCTGGAAATAATAACTCCTGTGTTCAACTCAAGACCAGCAATTGCGATCAACACACCTGTACCTGCCAAGAAACCTGAAATAACGGGATAGGGGATGTACTCAACTAAAATTCCAACTTTAAATCGTCCCAATAAATAAAAGATGACTCCAATGAGTATTGTTGTCGTAGCCACCATTGTGACAATCGTTATAAGTCGATGCTCGGTTGGTAGATCCTGGTTGTCCTGCAATATCGAATTCGTGATGATTGAGCAAATCACAGCAATGGTTGCATGGGGGCTGACTACTGTGTAGTTCAATTTGGTGGTATAACAGAAGACAAGGCTCATGATGCTCGTACCTAACAGCGAAAGAAATATCCCGATTGATAAATATTCCTGTAGGAACTGGCTAAACACCATGTTTGCGCACATCACAGAGAAAATGGAAAGTAGTAGTCCAGCAAACAGACCAGAGAAAATATCCCAAAAGACTTTTTGATTCATTGACGTCAAAGCTTTAAACTATTATTTAAATCTTTCTTATCACAGGATCGAATATGGTACAACTGTAAGTGCTCTCCCAATACTGTTATACCGATCCTGTTTCAGATTTGTATTTAAGTTTATTGAAATATTCGTTACGACGTTTTTTCCAAAGCCATTCAGGAAGAGCAAAGAGATTTTCTTGATCATAATTGTAATTTATTGATGGGTCGTAATGAGGGTGGTGAGTGAAAAGCCATTCTGGATTAGGGGTCACCTTTTGCTCATCATAGAATTCGATAAACCGCTTCATCACTTTCTTGCTGTATGTTTTCGGGACCTCACCAAGCATCCAATTGTTGATATTTTCTATTTCTGATCCATGACTTCGCTCTCTTGCAATCTTTAGTAAACGTTCAATGTATTTGGCTTTAATGATTTGCGGAATTTCATGAAGCCACTGACCCGAACTGCAAGTCACGTCAACGGATACACGTAAGGTACCAAGCAAAATATACTCATAAGCAACTTTAAAACCCACAAACGTAGGGTTAAGCTCGAATGTTGTGATACCCAATTCATGTAGCAAAAGAGGATGGAGGCTACAAGTAGTATGAGTTAGCCATTCCATTTTAATTTGGAGTATCTTCTCCGCCCATACATTCAAGAGAGCAGCAACGGGTTCATTCTTTTGGTTAACTTCTACCTTTTTAATGGATTCAAAATCAATTTCTTCTTTATGGAAGAGTAGACCTAAAATATTTGAATTTTCAAGGTTTGATTTAGAAAAAGAGATCTTATATTTATTATTAGACTCTTCATTACATTCATGAAGTCTAGGAGTTGGAAATTTGATTGATAAGTGATCTTTATGGCTTAAAGTTGCTTGGGTTAAACAATACTTTTCAAATTCATTTTTATGTATTTTTTTCCAAGATTCTAAAACATTTTCAAAAGTAGGTTGAGAAATTTTAATTTTGTAATAAACTCCCCAATCTTTTGGTGGGGGACAGGCATCAATATCAAAATCATTGAGTGCTGTTGGGAGGTACTTTCGATACTTATCTATCTTGTAAATAATGT
>JBCDHL010000167.1:0-5466 GCA_038750095.1 Chlamydiota bacterium | reverse complement strand
TTAAAAGAGGAAGAAGCTGACAACACTCTTAGTAGCCTAATTGAAAAACTTTCCAAAGAGAGTGCTGTTCCTCAAGAATTGGCTGAAGACATTGCAAATAACTTTTGGATCTGCTCCTCTGAAAAAGCAAAATCGTTATCAGAGAAATTGTCCGAAAATCAAAGTCAGACTATTTTCAATAAAATTATTGAAATTGAGTTACAGCGTGATGAACATATGAGTATTGAGCAAGTAAACAAGCTTATCTTCATTTTTCCAGCCTTCTTCCAAAAAGAACCCGTTCAAGTTTCTGATCTCAAAGAGAAGAAACCAAGCGAATTTCTTGCTGATAAGGTTGTTGAACAATACATCAAACAGGGTAGTGATGTTGTTCCCAATATTTTCTTGGATAATTGCTCCAATGAGGTTCGTAAAGAATATGATTCTCATAAGATGGAAGGAGGTGGATATGCATCTCAACCAGAAGATGATTTTGTTCTACCTCCAGACTCCGA
The DNA here is from genome assembly GCA_038750095.1 of Chlamydiota bacterium. Lineage (GTDB taxonomy): Bacteria > Chlamydiota > Chlamydiia > Chlamydiales > Criblamydiaceae > JAJFMC01. Next base: position 4,972 of record JBCDHL010000167.1, on the reverse strand, counting down.
TGTCGAGAACTATTGAGTAGAGTTGACAGCCATTTTAAAATGAGTAATTAGGAACGTTGTTTCCAAAAGGCTGGGACTAGTATCGCTAAAATAGCAAAAAATTCTAACCTACCGAGAACCATCAAAAAAGAAGAAAGCACCAAAGCAACGTTAGACATGAATGCACATGATTCCGCGGGACCGTCCATGCGGAATCCAATTCCTATGTTATTAATCATACATGTCACAGAAGCAAATGCCGTTTCGGGATCTAAACCATCGATAATGAAGAAAAAAGTAGAAAATGTCGCAATCGATACTAAAACCAAAAAAAAGCATAAAACCCGTATCGTAGAAGCTACATCTACATCACTATGACCGACTCTAAATCTCCTAACTGATTCAGGCCTGAAAAGAGACTCCACCTTATACTGGGCAATGCGGAAAAGCATGTACAATCGCATAATCTTCATACCACCAGCTGTGGACCCAGCCATTCCACCAAAATACATGACAATTAACATGATCACTTGAGCTGAATAGGGCCAAATGTCATAATCAACAGTAACAAAACCTGTGGTCGTCTGTGCCGAAACAACCTGAAAAAAACCCGATCGAAATGCTTCTGAACCAAAAAAGGTAGAAGAAGCTTGATCAGTTAGGAACACTTGCTCAGTTCCGAAAATAAAATATGTACATAACAGACAACAGGTTCCTAACAAAAGAGCATATAAAATTAACTCATAATCAAACAACCGATATAGCTTTCCAATGATCATAAAGTAATACAAGGAAAAATTGATACTGCTGATAAACATGAAAATAATAATCACCCAATCAGTGGTGGGGTTATCAAATGCTCCTATACTCGCATTTCGCACACTAAATCCCCCCGTTGAAACTGTGGATAGGGTTACAGTAACTATTTCGAAAAGAGACATCTCAGAATTAGTAAAGTATAAAGTTAATAACTCTAATAGTGAAATGCCTAAATATATCTTCCACAAATGTAGAGCAGTTTCTTTGATTCGAGGAGTAAGAGAGTCTTGTAAAGGGCCGGGCATCTCAGCATGAAATAACTGTTTCCCCCCAACCCCTAAAGCAGGGAGTACAGCCACAAACAAAACAATGATTCCCATTCCCCCAAGCCATTGTGTAAAACTTCGCCAAAATAGCACCGACTTGCTAACAGCTTCAATGCCCTCATACATTACTAAACCTGTCTTCGGATCACGCACAGGTTCAATGGTTCCATAAAAACTATATACTGTATCATGGACACCACGAACCACTTTCGTAATCGGTATTTCTTCATGTGTTTTGGGATCATACTTCTTTGCTGCCATCGTTGTAGCACCTGTTGTTGTTAATCCCGACGTGGCTTCAAAATATGCTTGAAAGGGATTTTTTAAGGTCCCGCTAAAATGGTATGGCAATGCAGCAACAGCAGGGCTCAAAAACCATATTAAAACAACGACAAAGATACCCTCTTTTCTGTAGAGAGTTCCGCTAGAATTTTTCCCAAAAATATAACAAATACATGCTAACGAAAAACAAATGAATATCGACTGAAAAAAGGCAACTGTAGCGTGGGGTTGGTTGTGAACTATTGGGTCAGCGTAGTACTCATAGTAAATTGCCAGTAATAATGGAACCGCAAGGGCCACTGTAAATCCCATTAAATAATAACTTAGTATTTTACATATGTCCCTATAAAGCATAGTTATCGCTAAAAAATTTGCTCCAGTTCATTAACATGTTTTGGATCGGTTATAATGATCACGGTATCACCAGCAGAAATAATACGATTACCATTAGCAATCATGATTCTTCCTCTATTTTGAATCATCGCTATCAAAAAGTCTGACGGCAAGAGGGGGCCCAATTCAGAAAGAGGAATCCCAACAATACTTGACTCCATAGATACGTTAATCTCAATAATTTCCGCTTTGTTCTCATACAGTGAGACAAGTGAACGAACTGTCCCCGAAAGGATCTGTGAGAGGATGTGGTTCGCAGCACAGATTCTAGGAGAAACGGTATGATTAATCCCAAGTTGCGCTGCAAAAGGTGCATAAGAGGCATTGTTCAATGAAACCACAGCAGTTTCACAACCAACCTCTTTACTCAAAATCGCACTCATCATATTCGTTTCGTCACTGTTCGTACAACCGACAAAAATATCATTCATCCCCACTTTTTCCGATCGTAAAAATTCAATATCAGTTCCATCGTGGTTAACTACGATGCAATGTGGAAGCTTGTCGGAAAGATAGCAACAGACGTCGTAATCCTTCTCAATGATTGTGACAGATACATTACGTGTTTCCAATAACTTCGCCAAATTGACTGCCGTCGAGGTCCCGCCCAATACAACAACGGACCTTATTGGCTTGTAACTCGCTCCAAAATATTGATGAATTTCACTTATAGCATTCCTCTCGCCAATAAATGTCACCTCATCTTTGGGGTAGAGGACATCATCGCCATGAGGAAAAATCACTTCGCGCTTACCCGTAGGTATTCCTCCATGTTTTTCTTTGGTCTCACGTTCAATAAGCCCAATCATAATTCCGGAAGGGAGCTGAAGTTTACTAAGAGTAAGATGGGATTTACGCCACTTTTCGGGTACCTCAAGCGTGCGTAACTGAACAGCACCATGAGCAAAATTCTCTACCATTAATGACCCTGGGGTCATCAAATATTTAAGAATTTCATTCGCAACAAGTAACTCTGGCCCAATAAAATAATCAACGTCAAATATACGGCCAAAATCCAAGCGGGTTCTGTTCAAGTAAATATCATTATGAATTCGAGCAATTGTATGAGGATACCCCAAGTTTTTAGCAATGGAACATGCAACGAGGTTCGTTTCATCATCATCGGTGACAGCAATTACAAGATCCGGAGAAAGCTCAAAAAGCTCATCCAACAACTGCCAGTCGGTACCACAACCACACCGAACAGCAACATCTATGGTCTGTCCTACCGACTCAATTTTTGCAGGATCTTTATCAATAAGGATGATGTTATGTTCTTCCTTAGATAAAAGCGTTGCAATGTATCTGCCGAGCTCACCAGCTCCAATAATTACGATATTCATTATACGTCTTTCTAGGGTTGAACTCTTCAATAATACCGATCATAATATTCGTCATGTTAGCTCTTCTTCTAGTTTTGACTCGACTATTATTTAACATTATAATAAATATTCGGTATAATTATTTAGCTTCGATAACAAAGTATCTTACTGCATTATTGCCATAACCCAGTCTATTCCAAACAATTTCATTCGGCTGTGTTGCTCCTGAAGCATCTGTTGCCCTAGTGCTGATTACAAAACGGCCAGAGTAAGGTAAGGAAAGGCTAAGAGACCAAGGAGTCCAGGCATGTGAAGAATCGCTCTTTTCTACCTTTGCCTCACGCCAGGTACTTTCTCCATCCACTTTAACTTCAACACGCGTAATCAAACCATTTCCAGACCAAGCCCACCCCCTAATGTTAGCTTCACGGGAGGTATTTGCTCCATCTACAGGCTGTGTGATGATTGATTTTACCCGAATACGATCAACGGGGGCTAATCCACTTTGGTCATCGTAAACATACCGTTTTTTTTGAAAGTACCCTTCAAATGGTTCAGAAATCAGGTCTATTCGAGTAATCCATTTAACGCTTGCCATTCCATACCAACCAGGAACGACAAGACGAAGCGGCGCTCCATGATCCGGTGTTAACGGTTCACCATTCATAGAGAGTGCAAGTAAAGTATCCTCAAGTAGAGCATCTGCGATCGGCAATGCGCGCGCATAACGCACTTCACCTTCTGCATCATCGCGCAATCCTGTATCTGCTGCAGTGGTTAAAACTTCTATGGCTTCATCTAACACACCAGCCATTTCCAAAACTGTTGCAAGTGGAACACCAGTCCATGTCATTGTCGAAAGAGCTCCACTCCTCCACGGCTCTCCTTCGGGAAAAGGACGCATTGCTAAACGATCATTACCCGCGCATTCCATCGTTGCAGTAACAGTACGTTGTGGCATTTTTCGTAAATCCGCTATTGACAATTTTAGGGGGGTATGAACAGCTCCACCTACTTCTATCACATGATCATCAGGTAATTCGGGAACACCAAAATTAGTACGTACGTAAGCATTAGGTGTGGGTGTGATCCGAGAGACAAGAGCCCATTCCGGAGTTTCAGCATTATATGGGTCATGTTTTATTACTTCGAGAGGTGGTAGCTCCTCTTTGCAAATAGAATCTTGTAGACGTTGACAGATTTGGTTTACATCATTTTTTAAGCTGAGATTCTTTGAATTAAAAAGAAGTGAATCTTTTTTCTGCAAGTTTACAACATCTTCACCTTGAAGTTTCATAAAGTAAAAAAAACTAATCATAAGAAAGATAAGAAGACGCATTTAATCCTCGAGTGTTTATACCGATCGTGATTCAATCATCAATCTAACGAAAAGATGTATCTAATACAACAATTTAAAAATTTCACCGGGAATTGCTGTACTTGTAAAATTCATGAGCGTAACTTATTAACAACAGTAAATTGATTTTTGAAAACGAATCGTATATGATCCACGTAAAAGATAGGAGGAAATTCCATGGATGCTATCTTATTTGATATGTTCCTAGAACTAGAGTATGGCGATGAAGATCAAAAACTGTCTGGAGCAATTGGGGATTGCTCTACGAAAATCGCACAAGCCGCTTCAGACGCTCTATCTAAAGTTTCTGCCCACTTCACTCCTGACAGAAAGGAACCTCAAATTACTGTATCTCAGGAACCTATCGAGTCAGCGGGATTTCTCATAGAAATGACTATTTTCTACCTTTTGTAGAAACAACTATTTTCAATTTATTATACCGATGGTGATTCAAAATCTGGCATTTTAGCTTTGAGAAAGCCTCGTATCTGAGATATCGTAAGTCGATCCATATCGATTAATATTCATCGACTTACGACATCCCAGCTACGAGA
>JBCDHL010000166.1:0-5469 GCA_038750095.1 Chlamydiota bacterium | reverse complement strand
CAAAATTTGAAATTTTGGCTTTGAGAAAGCCTCGTATCTGGGAAATCGTAAGTCGATCAATATTGATTAATATTCATCGACTTACGATTTCCCAGCTACGAGAGCTTTCTCTTTGCCAAAAACCAAATTTTGAAACACGATCGGTATAACTTCAAGAACCAGTTTTTGAATTACGATCGGTATAAAATTATATCCAAGCTCACCCCATGACTTGAAATTTAAGATCTTTTTTATTATCTTTTTTTTATAAGGTAAAATCTATACTGAAAGAAAACTATGTCTCATTATTTATTTACTTCAGAGTCCGTATCACCAGGACACCCAGACAAAATTGCCGACCAAATTTCCGATGCCATCCTAGACGCTTGCTTAGAGCAAGATCCTGAATCTCGCGTTGCTTGTGAAACAATGGTCAGCTCCGGCCTTGTCGTTCTGGCTGGAGAAATTTCTACCACAGCAAACATCGACTACAGGCAAATCGTCCGCAAAACAATCGCCGAAATCGGATATGCCGACTGCGAACTAGGATTTGATTACCGCTCGTGTGGAATCATGACATCAATCAATCAGCAATCTAACGACATCGCACAAGGAGTCGATGAAAGTGGAAAATCCAAAGAACTCGGAGCAGGGGACCAAGGAATCATGTTCGGTTACGCATGTGAAGAGACCCCTGAGCTAATGCCGCTTCCTATCATGCTTTCACACAAAATTGTCCTTAAGCTCAAAGAACTACGTCAAAGTAAAGAACTCAGCTATCTACGTCCCGATGCAAAATCTCAAGTGACCATCGAATATGACGGTAACCATAACCCCGTACGGCTACACACTGTTGTTATTTCCACACAGCACGAGCCAAATGTAAAGCAAGAGACACTCTGTCACGATATGAAAGCTCTCATAAAACGCCTAGTTCCTGAAGGTTTTATCGACGATAACACCCTGTTTTACATCAATCCGACTGGTAGGTTCGTTACTGGAGGGCCTGTTGCGGACTGCGGATTAACCGGACGTAAAATCATTGTCGATACATATGGTGGAATGGGACGACATGGCGGAGGAGCATTCTCAGGAAAAGATGCAACAAAAGTTGATCGCTCAGGTTCATACGCAGCTCGTTACGTAGCTAAAAATATCGTTGCCGCCAAGCTTGCAAAACGTTGCGATGTACAAGTCTCCTACGCTATAGGTGTCTCTTATCCAATATCCATTAAAGTCAACACTTTCGGAACAGGATCCGTTGATGAAAGGCTTCTAGAACGCATTATCCCTCTTGTATTTGATCTCTCGCCAAAAGGAGTGATCAAAATGTTAGACCTTAAAAAACCGATTTTCAAGAAAACAGCGTACGGTGGCCATTTTGGTCGTGAAAATGAAGGTTTTACCTGGGAAAACGTCGATAAAGTAGAAGCTCTCAGCGAAGCAGTGAAACAAGAATCCTATACCGTTGAAAAGTAGATGTCTAAATGGAGCTTTTGGATTGATCGAGGTGGCACTTTCACAGATATTGTTGGAGTGTCCCCATCTCAAGAGATGATCACTGCAAAACTCCTATCTAAAAATCCTAACCAATATCGTGATGCTTCTATTGCCGGCATCAAAAAGATCCTAGAACTGAATAAAGAAGATCCCATTCCAGAAGACCTTGTGAACTCGGTAAAAATCGGAACGACAATAGCTACAAATGCACTTCTAGAACACAAAGGAGAGCCGACTGTCCTCGCAATCACCCAAGGATTTGGTGATGCACTCAAAATTGGATATCAAAACCGCCCCGAGATATTTGACTTAGAAATTCTCCTTCCCAAGCAATTATATGACCATGTCATTGAAATTGAAGAACGCGTCTTAGCCAATGGGGAGATTCTGTTAGAATTATATGAAGAGTCGGTCTATGTCGACCTCAAACAAGCCTTCGATCAAGGTTTCCGATCCCTAGCCATCGTTCTGATGCACGGCTATGCTTACCCACAACATGAAAAACGCATCGAACAAATGGCAAAGGAAATCGGATTTACTCAAATCTCTGTCAGTCATGAAACCATTCCACTGATGAAACTCATCAGTAGAGGGGAAACAACCGTTATCGATGCATACCTCTCACCGCTATTAAAACAGTACATCGCTGATCTCAAAAAAGAGCTAGGAACAATTCCCATTTATTTTATGCAATCCAACGGCGGTCTGACCACTGAAAACCTTTTCCGCGGTAAGGAAAGCATCCTTTCAGGTCCTGCAGGTGGTGTTGTCGGCATGGTGAAGACCGGTGAAAATGCCGGCTATAAAAAGATCATTGGATTCGATATGGGGGGAACATCTACCGACGTCTCCCATTATAAGGGAGAGTATGAAAGGCAATATGAGACCGAAATCTCCGGTATTAAGCTTCGCTCACCCATGTTACATATTCACACAATAGCTGCAGGTGGTGGATCAATCATACAGTTCAAGAACGGGCGCTATATTGTCGGTCCCGACTCAGCAGGTGCGAATCCCGGTCCGGCGTGCTATCGTCAAAATGGCCCTCTCACCTTGACGGATTGTAACGTATTGCTAGGAAAAATACAGTCTGACTATTTTCCAAAAATTTTCGGTCCAAATGGAAAGAAGCCGATTGATGTTGACATTGTCAAAGAAAAATTCACTAAACTCCAACAATGCATTTTGGAAGAAACTGGTCAAAATCACCCCATAGAATATATTGCAGAAGGATTTTTAGAAATAGCCATTGAGAATATGGCCAATGCTATAAAAAAAATATCAATCGCCAAAGGATATGACACCACAGATTACCTTCTCAATGGTTTTGGTGGTGCTGCAGGGCAACATGTCTGTCGTGTTGCCGACGCTCTTGGCATGCATCAAATTTTACTCCACCCGCATGCAGGCGTTCTTTCCGCAGTAGGAATAGGACTTGCAGACTTTCGTAACATCGTTCAAAGAAATATCGAGAAACCATTAACAGAAACCTTAAGCAACGAATTAAAGCACTCAATTGAAGAACTCAAAACACAATGCACTGAACAATTTGAAGAACAAGGTATTCATCCAGAAGATACGACATACATTATCAAAGCACACATTCGTTATGAGGGGACTGACACAGACCTTCCTATCCATTACAGCGAATTTAGTGTCATGGAATCAAAATTTAGAGAGCTATATTACCAACAATTTGGATTTATCGATACAAAACGAAAACTCATCGTCACTAGCCTATCTCTAGAGGGTGTTTCTAAGGGCAATCAAGAGGACCTCAAAACCGAACTTCCTAATGTCTCGGAATCACCTATGATCCAAACGAAATTCTATACTAATAAAGCTTGGGTCGAGGCGCAACTTTTCATAAGAAGTAAACTTCAAACCAATCAAGTAATCGAAGGCCCAACAATCATTATTGAGCCGAATGCAACAACAATTATAGAACCTGAATGGCAAGGAGTGATTCAAGAAAACGGAAATTTACTTCTCACCAGAAAACAGCCTAAATCAAAGAAAGAAAGACACTCTCTAGAAGAAAATCCCATTCTCCTCGAAGTGTTCAATAACCGCTTCATGAATATTGCTGAACAAATGGGAATCGTTCTGAAAAATACAGCGTGTAGCGTAAACATCAAAGAGCGTCTCGACTTTTCCTGCGCGATATTTGACAGTAATGGAGAGCTCATCGCTAATGCCCCACACATACCCGTTCACCTAGGCTCAATGAGCGAATCTGTAAAAAGTGTTATCAATACTTTCCAGGGTAATATCAACCCAGAAGATGTCTTTATCACAAACGATCCATACAACGGAGGAACACACCTTCCAGATATTACAGTCATCACACCAGTTTTTGATAAGGATAATGGATCTATCCTCTTCTATACAGGTTCCAGAGGACATCATGCTGATATAGGGGGAATCACACCAGGGTCAATGCCTGCTAATAGCCACTCAATACAAGATGAAGGGGCCTACATCACTAATAGAAAAATCGTCGATGAAGGAGAGTTTTTAGAAAATGAAATTCTCAAACTATTTATAGAAATTCCACATCCTGCAAGAAATCCAAAACAAAATATTGAAGACCTCAAAGCACAAATCGCAGCAAACCATAGCGGCGTAAAAAACCTGCAAAATCTTTGTGAAGAGTTCTCAACAGAAGTCGTTACCGCCTACATGCAGCACGTCAGAAAAAATGCCAAAAAATCTGTCCAAGAAGCTATTAAAAAACTTCACTCAGGACAGTTTAGATACGCTCTCGATGATAACAACATCATCCAACTTTCCGTTACCGTCGATAAAGAAAAAGCCACAGCAACATTCGACTTCACAGGCACGTCACCGCAACTTCATGTCAATTATAATGCACCAAAGGCGGTCACCATTGCCTGTGTCATCTATGTCATGCGTTGCCTCGTACAAGAAAATATTCCACTCAACGCCGGCTGTTTAGAACCAATTGAAATCATCATTCCCGAAAATAACCTGCTGAACCCAACCCCTCCCTCACCGGTCGTCGCTGGTAATGTTGAAACCTCTCAATCTATCGTAGATACCATTTTCGGAGCTCTTCAAGTCATCGCAGCAAGCCAAGGTACAACAAACAGCTTTACCTTCGGAAACGACACATTCCAATACTATGAAACGATATGCGGAGGTGCCGGAGCGGGAAAAGATTTTCCCGGCGCTTCCGCTGTTCATACACATATTACTAACACAAGATTGACCGATCCTGAGGTTTTAGAATGGCGCTTTCCTGTTCTTCTTGAAAGTTTTTCCATCCGAAAAAGTAGTGGCGGAAAAGGAAACTACAATGGGGGAGATGGAGTGATAAGACGCATCCTTTTTCTCGAGCCCATGATAGCAAGTATCCTCTCCAGCCACAGAAAACACCCCCCCTGCGGTATGAAAGGTGGAGCCCCTGGTAAAATAGGTGAAAATTGGGTGGAGAGGAGCGATGGAACAATCAAGAAACTTACCGGCTGCGCAACAGTAGAAATGGAAAAAGGGGACATCTTCGTGATCTGTACCCCTGGAGGCGGGGGATACGGTATAATTGATAAAGATTTTACGTAAATGAGTAGGTGGTCCTTTAGCGCTTTGGTGCAACGTAAGGAATTGCTTTTCTATCATTTTTTTGTGTAAAGACCTATGAAATTATGCTACGAGTGCCAAACTCTTATCGGAAAACACTTCAAAAAAGTTCATTACACCCCTCAATCTTCCCGAAAAACCGAGAGGCCCATCATACTAACAGGAACCATCAAAACACAGTCTAGTTTGTAATTCCAGATGTAAATCCGCTTTACATAGCTGGTATAAGTATCCGCTAGCGGGGTGGTTGACGTAGGCCTTTTTCACAAATTGAGGACTTTATAAAATTCTTTAATTGATAATGAAATATCTGAAGAGCCCAGGTTGGAATCATACCTTACCACACAAAATGTAAATAAAAATTTCATATGTTTATACAAATTCAAAATT
>JBCDHL010000165.1:0-5522 GCA_038750095.1 Chlamydiota bacterium | reverse complement strand
CCTTCTTGACCAGCATTTTCAGCAATTTGGCGAAGTGGAGCACTTAAAGACTTAACAATGATCATCGCACCAGTCTTCATGTCGCCAACTAAATTCTGAGCTAAATCTTTGACGAATGGAATCGCGCGGACGAGGGCAACTCCTCCACCAGGAAGGATACCTTCTTCAACAGCGGCTGCAGTTGCGTGCTGAGCATCTTCAACGCGGTCTTTCTTTTCTTTCATTTCAATTTCTGTAGCAGCTCCAACACGGATCACTCCAACACCACCAACAAGCTTAGCTAGTCGTTCTTGAAGCTTTTCTTTGTCGTAATCGGAATCAGAGTCCTCGATTTGTCGGCGGATGAGGTTTGAGCGCTCTTCAATACGCTTTTTATCACCAGCGCCCTCGACAAGTGTCGTTTCATCTTTGTTGATGACAGCCTTTTTCACTTTACCAAGCTGGTCGATAGTTGTTGCTTCTAGGTTAAGTCCTACCTCTTCACTGATCACTTGACCGTTTGTGATAATCGCTAGATCCTCAAGCATCGCTTTACGACGATCCCCGAAACCCGGTGCTTTTACTGCGCAGACCTTTAGGCCAGCACGAAGTCTGTTAACGACGAGAGTAGCTAATGCTTCTCCTTCGATGTCTTCAGCGATGATTAGAAGTGGTTTACCTGTTTCAGCAACAGCTTGAAGAATTGGGATGATATCTTTAATAGCGCTGATCTTTTTGTCGTGAATCAACACATAAGCGTCCTCTAGGATGCTCTCTTGTGTCTCAGCGTTTGTCATGAAATACGCTGAAAGATACCCTCTGTCGAAATTCATCCCTTCGACGACATCCAAAGTTGTTTCAAAACCTTTATTTTCTTCAACAGTGATTGTACCGTCATTTCCAACGCGTTCCATTGCGTTAGCGATGATGTCACCAATCTCTTTGTCGTTGTTAGCAGAGATTGTTGCTACTTGAGCAATTTCTTGCTTATTGTTGACAGGCTTGCTGAGTTTGGTCAGCTCAGAGACGATCACTTCAAGAGCTTGCTCCATTCCTCGCTTAAGATCCATAGGATTTGCACCAGCAGTAACGTTTCGAAGGCCCTCTCGATAAATGGCTTCAGCGAGAACTGTTGCAGTCGTTGTTCCATCACCAGCTTTGTCTGCAGTCTTGCTGGCAACTTCTTTGACCATTTGAGCGCCCATGTTCTCATCTTTGTCTTCTAATTCAATTTCTTTAGCGACCGTCACACCATCTTTTGTAATGTGTGGCGCGCCAAAAGACTTATCGAGGATAACGTTGCGGCCTTTAGGGCCGAGAGTTACCTTCACAGCTTCTGCAAGTGTAGCGACACCTTTTAGAATTTTCTGTCTCGCGTCTTCTTTAAATTTAATTTCTTTAGCAGCCATATTGCTCTACTCCTTAAAATAATCGTTTACTTTTCAATGATTGCGATAATGTCGTCGGCACGAACAATAATGTATTCCTCATCATTCACAGTCACTTCTTGACCGGCGTACTTTTCCATAAGGATGGTGTCGCCTGCTTTTACAGGAATTTCAATCGTGTTTCCTTCTTTGTCTTTTTTACCTGTGCCGATAGCAATCACTTCAGCTTGCTCTTGTTTCTTCTTTGCAGAATCTGGAAGAATGATTCCTCCTTTCGCGGTTGATTCCGCTTCGAGCCTCTTAACAAGGACTCGGTTTCCTATTGGGCGAAGTTGTGTTGCTTCTTTAACGTTCTGAGTTTGTTCCATGTTCATCTCCTTGTTATTCAAGAATAGTTTTTATGATTGTTATTCGAATGTTCATTCTACTAAATAACTGGGTTTTGTGCAAGTCGAATTTAGCAGTATGAGCATGTAACTGCTAACTGTCGAGAAGTTGCTCCAGCTGATCCACTAAATCACTAAATTTACCGATTGCAGCGTTGACCGGTTCTGGAGTGCTCATATCCACACCCGCAAGTTTTAAGGTCTCAAGCGGGTATCGACTGCAGCCACTTTTCAAGAATCCTAGGTAGTCTTCTCGTTCCTTGTCTCCTCCACTCATAACTCGATCCGATAAAGCAAGAGCAGCACTAATACCTGTAGCGTATTGGTAAACGTAAAAATTGTAGTAAAAGTGCGGGATACGTGCCCACTCCAGCTGAGCTTCTTCATCGATGACGACGTTTGGCCCAAAATATTTTTGATTAATAGCAAGGTATTCATCTTTCAGTAATTGCGGAGTTAGCGGTTCATTGTTTTCGATTTTTGTGTGTATGAGCAGCTCAAACTCGGCGAACATCGTCTGCCGAAAGAGTGTTGCACGAATATCCTCAATTTTGCTGTTGATGAGGTAAATTTTCTCTTGTTTACTGTTCGATCGCTCGAGCATCATTCTCATGAGCAAATCTTCATTAAATGTGGAGGCTACCTCTGCAAGAAAAATTGGATAATCACCATATTGAAAGGGTTGATATTTATGAGAAAAAAAGCTGTGCATACTATGGCCCGCTTCATGAGCTAGCGTGAATACGTCGCGCAATACACCTTTATAGTTCATTAGAATATAGGGCATACTGTTGTAGCAACCGCTTGAATAAGCTCCAGAACGCTTATTTTTGTTCTCATATCGGTCGACCCATCGCTTCTCTTTTATTCCTTCGTGAAGGATATTTTGGTATTCGGAACCTAGGGGACCAACCGAATCGACCAATAGGTCTGCCGCTTCTTGAAAAGTAAGCTTTAGATCATATTCTTTGATAAGAGGGACGTACATGTCGTACAAGTGAAGTGGAGATGTACCCGTAACTTTTTCACGTAATGCCATATACTTATGCAGTACGTCTAATCGATTATTTACGGCATCAATCAGTGAAAAATAGACGTTGCAGTCAATATTTTTTGGATAAAGTGCTCGCTCAAGGCATGAAGAGTATTTTCTTGATGTCGCTTCAAATAAGTGTTTCTGCACGACCCCTTGCAGTAACTCACAGATTGTATTTTCGTATTTCTGGTATTTTTTATGATATTTTAAAAAAGCATTTTTACGAAGTGTTCGGTCATGAGCTCGTAAGTATAGCCCAAAAGAAGCATGACTGAGCGTCTTTTCTTCACCACTTTCGTTTAAAACGTAACCAAATTGAAAGTCTGCATCGTTGATAGCGCTAAAAGCCTTTTGGTAACCTTGCAGAGCTTTAGCAGAATTTGCCATTATCTTTTCTTCAGAAGGGGGAAGAGTGTGCTTTTTTAAACGTAGAGTTTTTTCCAGATAAAATTGATAATCTTTTAGAACATTTGAAGATAAATACTCGTCTATCTTTTGTTGAGATAGGTTTAATAGTTCCGGATCAATCCAGGAAGTCGCTTCGGAGTAGTCGTGCAGTATAACTGTGATTTTCATGAATGCAGACTTATACTTATCTTCGGCAATATCTTCATCATGCCTGAGGTGCGCATATGTGTACAAATGCTCAAGTTTTAATTCAATTTCGAATTGGATTTCTAATAATTCTTTGACTATGTGAGGGCCATCACTTAGTTTGCCTTGAAATTGCTGAATGCGGTCCCACAAATTTTCTTTTGGTACAGCTGTAAATGCATTAAACTCATCTTCCCACTTTTCAAATGATGGGTACATTGCATCTACATTCCATGTGTCATCAGGAAGAACTTCTGAGCGAACTTTAATCATAGTGATCCTATATTTCAATGAATAATTTATGTATGAAAAATAAGTGTAATTCACTATCGCTTAAGTGAAAAGTAAAAAATGATGATTTTTTAAGGATAGCTTACGAAAGTAATTGCGATTTAATTTTCAGAAGGGTATGACTTTAAGTAGACCTAGTACAATGAGTATGGATACACTAAACAAATTTAAGGACGTATGATCTATGGAGAAACTTATGGTCGATAAACCCAAAAAGGATAAAAAAGTTTCCGGGGTTTTTATTATCAAAAATGATCGAGGTCTCCATACCCGCCCTTCTACAGAAATAGTAAAGTGTTCAAGTCAATTTAAATCAGATATCAAATTAAAGTACAAAAAAACGACTGTTAATGCCCGATCACTTCTTGGTATCCTGATGCTAGCTGCTGAGAAGGGAGCAAAAATTCGCATTACTGCGATAGGCGATGACGCTCAAGAAGCTGTAGATGCCTTAATTGGCTTGGCAGAAGTTTCCTTCCATATGAAATATTAGTTATTCTTCGACCGGAACTGTTTTCTCAAGCACTTCTCTTGTACAATACACAGGGACATTGTTCATAAGTGCTAAAGTTATACAGTCGCTTGGGCGAGCGTCTATTTCAATGATGTGACGAATGTTATCTCGATGCTGCTCTAGATAAAGCCTAGCAAAGTAAACAGTGTCTTGAATGTCGTTAATCACCACTTGCTTGATACGGACGGAATATCCTTGGAATATAGAGTCGATTAGATCGTGGGTAAGAGGTCGAATTTTTTCTGCTCCAGTAAGATACATTTGAAGCGTACGACCGATACTTGGGTCTGTATAAATAGCAAAACGTTTCCCTTCGGCACCTAATATCACAACGGTATAAGTGCGAGTTTGCATGATTTTATCAAATGTAACTTGAACAAGCTCAGATGAAAGCATAACCTAATTCCGTTAACTGGCTTCTCAAACCTCACTATAGGAACAAGGAAGATTTGTGACTACTTATAATTTTTTGTATCATCCAAAAATCGGCAGAGCCGTGATTGTTACCCAGTCTTTTAAGGAATAATCTCTACAGAACCGTCTGATTTTCCTACGATTACACGCCCTGCTAACCCAAAGAAAAAACCTGTTTCAACAACACCTGGTATATGAAGGATTTCCTCCTGAATTTGCTCAGGCTTGGGGTGTTTTGGTGCCAATTGAGCGTCATAAATAAAATGACCACTATCGGTAACGTATTTGTAGTTACCACTTTCCATTCGGACTTTGCCATTGTAACCCAATTTTTCCAATTTATCGATGACACTTCGATACCCAAACGGGATGATTTCAATAGGTAAGGGAAATTTACCAAGCTCTTTTACGCACTTCGTTTCATCGATAATTACAACCATTTCATGGCTCATTGCTGCCACAATTTTCTCTCTTAGAAGTGCTCCTCCTCCGCCTTTAATCATGCGTTTTTTTGGGTCGATTTCGTCGGCACCATCAAAGCAAATATCTAACGTAGAAACCCGATTGATGTCGAAGACTGGGATTCCTCCATTTAGGGCTTGTTGCTGTGAGCGTCTTGATGTCGCTACAGCTTCGATGCGAAGACCTTTTTGACATCTTTTTATTAGACTTTCAATAAACGCTGTTGCCGTTGAACCTGTTCCAAGGCCCACTAGCATTCCATCTTCAACTAACTCAGCAGCCTTTTCACCTACAGCTTTTTTTGCTTTTATAACCCAATTCATCAATATAAAATCCTTGAGATGTGTGTTTTCTGTTTCGAATAACTAGCTTATTAGCTAATTTGTGTCTATGTCAAATTGGATTCAAAATTTACAGTTTTGAAACGCGTTCGGCATACAACAACTTATAAATGAGTT
>JBCDHL010000164.1:0-5544 GCA_038750095.1 Chlamydiota bacterium | reverse complement strand
CCCCACACCTCCCTATACAAAACGAATCGAAAAATTAAACGCTAAGCTGAAAAAAGAAAGTGCATACCAATATTTACTATCAGAATATTTAGAAATTTTTGAAACAATTGCTATTAAGGAAAAAATATTTCTTCGCTGTCATGCTGCAAAACCAGATATGAAACAGCTTGAGATTGACTTTAACTCTATTATTTTCTTTAAAAAACAAGTCGAAAGGCACCTTTCTATTATCAAGCGTGTATTATCACTTTACAATAAACCAACTCTAAAACCAGAAACATTTTCGAATCCCAATGGATCACCCATACCTCAATTGCAAGAAGATTATCAATTAGAGAAAGAATATCGAATCGATGGTAGTATCTTGTGTTTTAGATCATTTAAGCAAGGTAAACTTCACGGTCCAGTAACTTATTATGGACGTGATGGAAAATGCCTTGCATATTCCTTTTACGATGAAGGAAAGCGAAAAGGACGTGCACAGAGTTACGATTCAAATGGAACTTTGATTAGTATAGACAATTATGATGAAGATGTACTCAGTGGAGAGCAGCTCTCTTTTTACGAGGATGTACGTTATAAATCAATCATTCCATTATTAAAGGGCAAACTAAATGGCGACGTTCGATTGTTTCATCCCAATGGATCATTGAAACGTATTGTACAATTTGATCAAGGAATGCTCAATGGTATCGAAAAATATTGGGGACGTGATGGTTTGTTACTTTGGGAATGTCAATATGAGAAGGGACACCCTATTGGGACCGCCCGCTCATGGTACCTAAATGGTGTTCAGGCAACAGAATGTACTTACAATAAAAATGAAGGCTCTTTTTTCTTAAAAGAGTGGAATGAGAATGGAAAGTTGGTTTATCAAAAGAATAACATCATAGAAGATGAAGAAAGACATGATACAAAACTCAAAGAGGCAATCGAAAAGTTCGAGAAGGAAATTCATACATTATACCCAAATCTTTAATTTGTTTGGGTATATACCGATCTTGCTTCAAAATTTAGAAGGCTTTAACCATGAGTGAACAACTATTTGAAGAAAACGTCCAGCTCTGGCAACGAACTGACCCCAGAAAAGCAGTACGCCTTCAGTTTCTCAACGACACTTCCCTGAAAACTTCTCCAGCAAAAAGTGGTGTTGAAAATCTCATCACAAAAGGAGAAGAGGATACCTTTTATTTCCACGATCAAAATGACCCTATTGAAGAAGCTGAAATCTGGTTTAACGAACTTAAGTTAAAGAATATCACTGTCATCTATGTTTATGGCATTGGCTTAGGACACTACTACAATGCTGCAGTAAAGTGGTTAAAGGAAGATTCAAAACGAGGAATCATTTTTCTTGAAAACAACCTTGAAGTGATTCATGCATTTCTACATACAAAAACTGCTAATCGATTGCTCAAAGATCCTCAAGCTTACCTATGCTATTTTGAGAGCCTCGAGGATGAAGAGGAAACATTAAAAGAAATCTATTGGGATTTTATCCTCACCCAAATGACTTTTTCCTGTTTAAAATCATACAGTGAACGATATCACAATTTCTATCTCGACCTCAAACACCATGTCATTCATGGTGCAGCAACAAAAAATGCGATTGTTGAAGAATACCTCCATTATGGAACTACATTTTTCACAAACTACTACCAAAACATGCTATTACTTTCAGAATCTTGGAAGGGCACAAGCCTTTATGGAAAGTTTGAGAATATCCCCGCCATTATTTGTGGTGCTGGTCCTTCTCTTGAGAAAAATATCCTACAACTTAAAGATTATCTGGACAAAGCCATTGTCTTCGGTGGTGGCTCAGCACTAAATGCCTTATCATCACGAGGAATCGTTCCACATTTTGGAATAGGTGTTGATCCAAATCCAACACAACAATATCGCTTGAGCTCTAACAAAGCCTATGAAGTCCCTTTATTCTACCGTAACCGCATGCACTATGAAGCATTCAGGCTGATCCATGGACCACGTTTGTACATTCCTGGAGCAGGCGGCTATGAGATTGCCGATTGGTTTGACGAACAGTTCGGTTTGAAAGATGAAGACGAATGGTTGGATGAGGGGCACAATGTTGTAAATTTCGGTCTTGAATTGGCAAATAATCTGGGATGTAATCCAATTATCTTCGTCGGTGTCGACTTAGCGTTTACCGAAATGCAGTCCTACGCTTCGGGAATTATTGATGACACAACTGTCAAAGAAAAGGACATTACAGAAACAGACGATTTTGACACAACTGCTCTATTGAAAGAGGATATCTATGGCCGCCCCATTTACACATTATGGAAATGGATTTCAGAGTCGGAATGGACCACTGAGTATGCCAAAGAGCACCCCAACCTGACGATCATCAACTCTACAGAAGGTGGACTAGGCATGCCCAATATACCGAATATGCCACTCAAAGAGGCTGCTCAAAAATACCTGATACACTCTTTTGATTTACGATCAAGAGTACAGGGGGAAATATTAAACAGTACAATGCCTCGGATTACAGACGAGAGGGTCTTGGGTACAATAACGGAAATGCATGAAAGTCTGAAACGTTCAGTCGAGCATATTCAAATATTGCTTGATGATCGGGTAGAATACGAAAAAAAACTTGAGAATAAAAAAGAGGTTCCAGAGATTAAGCAGTCGGGTTTAGCTGCACTTGCTGAAACTGAACTAGAGGAAGAACCTGCCTATGAATTTATCTTAGGAATTTTTAATCTCATCTACAGCAGGGTTCTCAACAAAGATCTTCAGCTGATGCAACAAGAACACTTCGTTTCAGCTGAATGGCAAAGAGAAATCAATATCAGCCAAATTAATAGAAACCGGTTGAACTTTATGAACGACGTAGCTCTTGTTAATATTGAAATTATTACCAAAGCCCTTGAAGAAAGAACAGAACAGCTAAAAGGATAGTATGGAAGAATATTCGTACCAAAATCACTCCTTAAAAATTATCGACAAAGAACTGGAAATTGATTTTCAGGAAAACTTCTCACCCGTACGTATTCCTGAAGGAGCGAAGAATAAACAAATCCTAAAAGATGATCATATTTTGTATATTCACAAAAATCATGAAGGGGAACTTGAGTATGCCATTTTCAAAGACGGGGAATTTAACGGAGAGTACCAGCTGACCTACCCCAATGGAAAGATCAAGTTACACTGCTTTTACAACTGGGGCAAACTCCATGGTCCCTCAACCTTCTACAATCAGAAAGGAGAGGTTTTAACAAAATCATGGCATATTTTGGGAAAACAAACGGGTAAATGTAGGTGGTACTATAACTCTGGAAAAGCCTACAGCGTTCAAAGGTACATAGATGATAAATGGCATGGAAAACAAGAATATTGGTACGAAAATGGGGTACTCAAAACAGTGATGGAGTACACCCATGGAGAAATTGATGGCATGGTGAAACTCTACTACCCCACCGGTAAAACCAAAAGAAGCCTAGAGTTTTCAAAGGGTACCTTTGTTAAGGAGGTTTCACCATCTATCAAATAATCTCGCAATATGAAGATCCTTTTTCTTCTAAAGGTTCTGTTTTAGCGTCCTCCACTTCACCTTCAGATTCGCTCTCGCTATCCTCTACATTATCTTCAGTTGGTAGCCAGTTTTGAATACTTTCTACTGTTGCAGGAAACAACGCGCTCCCTCCCTCAGAAATAGCACTCCGTGCGATTTCAATTCCTTCTTCTGTTTTACAAAGGTAAGAGGCAAGTGTATCCACCTCATCATAATCATTCTGTTCTATGATGTACTTGAGAATCACCTCTCGAGTTTTCGTGGTATAATAGCCAGCGATTGCACAAAGAAAAGCCCAACCCTCTATAATAGATAGGTCCTCAGAATCAGAATACTTCATCACTTTATCGAGGTTGAAGAGTTGATCTCTTGCTAATTTACCCCTTAGCATTGAAAGGAAAGTGGCTTTCGTAGCAATGTCCCATTTATCAAGAACTTCTTTCTCGAAAGGTTGATCATCTTCTAATATTTTAATTTGATCATTGATGGCATCAATTAGTTTAGACTCTATTTTAGGTGCATTCTCAGGAATTTCCTTACCATAAAGCCATTCCCCTATATGATTTTCTGAGATAAAATTATCAAAGCTAGAAATTTTATTGTTATTTTCAAGCCACAATTTCATGAATTTAAGGAACCGTTCATCTGACATACTATTTTGATAAAATACTTTCATGTAGTCCTTGATGAACCGTAAAAAATCCTCCTTTCCAATGGCCTTTTCCAGCATGAAAAAGAAAAGTGCTCCTTTTCCATAAGGAATACCATTGTACTCAAATGTAGAATCGTCAATGCATAACTGCAGTAGCTTTGGGTTCTCTTCACGATACTTATCCATTTCATCGATTGCCCATTGTAGTGCATTGTTATAGGTCATCGCTGCATAGTCTTTACCCCAAATTTCTTCCGTAATCAGATATTCAACATAAGTCGTTATACCCTCGTTCCAAAAAAATTGTTGCCAGTTACAATTAGTCGTGTCGTTTCCACTCCATGAGTGTGCAAGTTCGTGAGGGATAAAATTGAGTTGCTCCAGAATTTTTTTGCCGCAAGTACTTGCACAAGGGTGCTCCATTGCTATACTCGGAAATGATTTACCCAGAATAATCGGACGGTAGGTTTCCCAATTGTAAGGACCTAAGATTTTTTCTGCCGCCTCCATAATACTTGGAAGCTTCTTCATTTTTTCGTAAGTATCGTCAAATATTTCCTCAGGAGCATAAACACCTGTCACTCCATCTTCGTAGTCTTTGTAATTGAAATTACCAATATTTAGACTAAGAAGATACAAAGGTACCGCTCTTTTCATCTCTAATCCATTGTAAACACCACTCTCAGTGCGTTTTTTTGGATTGTTGCTTACACTACTCAGTACCATCATGTTTTTATCGCCACTCTTTGCATTAACCTTATAGGTTAGTCGCACTTGGGGAGAATGTTGCCCTGGAATAACTCCAACACCATCAAGTGGTTCGAATATCGTGTAAACTAGAGGGTATTTTTTTCCCTCGGTATGACAGGCATCTACCCAATAAATCCCTTTGGTTTCTGGATCGGTTTTGTAGGAGATTGAAACCTCGTGCCCACCTTTCTTTGGTGGAATCGTAATGATTAAGGCTGCGGGTTTGTTACCATCTGACTCTCTTGTCGCATATTCTACAGACTCACTATTTACTTTAATGGTATCGATTTTGATATCATCTGAGATATCCAGAAGAAGTTTATCATTTCCTTTAATCTTGTTGTTAAAAGAATAGGTCGCTGTTGCTGTGAGCACCCTATTTTTGAAATCTGCTTTTTCAATGTTCCAAACCAGATGTGTCGTTACTGCCTTATGTGGTTCTGCATTTGATAAAGGGTCTTTTGGTAGGTCAGGTAAATTATTTTGCAGTTCCTGCATCCACCCATCCATCCCCATGACCTGTTTTATGAGTTGCTCATTTCTGACTTCTTCATCTATGTCTATTCTGCTGACAGGCATATTTACTAATGGTTGTTTTTTT
>JBCDHL010000163.1:0-5561 GCA_038750095.1 Chlamydiota bacterium | reverse complement strand
CTTTGAGTTTCCTGATTCATCCTGATTCAGTTTACAACTTCATCATATTGCAGGAAGGGGTAGACTCTGCATATAGTCAAGTTAGATATAAACCAAGCTATCTTGATGTGCTAAAAACGGGTGATAAATACAACACTGCCGCAAATGAAAAAATAGCGTTTACGTATCAGGATTCTTCAAATGTAGCACTGAAAGAGCTACGTAAAAAGTATAAGCTAGATTCAATTGCGGGTTCTGGTAATGAATTCGCAAAGATGATTAACATATTGTACTGGGTTCATCATTTGGTTCCACATGATGGTCAAAATGAAAATCCAGCCGTAAAAAATGCGGTAGACCTAATTAGAGTTTGCGAAAAAGACGATAGGGGACTGAATTGTCGTGGGCTTTCAACTGTCTTAAATGAATGTTATTTGGCGATGGGTTTTAAGTCTAGAATCGTGACTTGTATGCCAAAAGATTCTGTATTTCGAGATTGTCATGTAATAAATGTTGTCTATTCAAATTTGGCTGGTAAATGGATATGGATGGACCCCACTAATGCGAGTTATGTTATGAATAGTGCTGGGGAACTATTGGGGCCAGCAGATGTACGTCAGCTATTGATAGATGATGAACAGTTACTCATTAACCCAGACGCTAATTGGAATAATCAGGAGTCTACAGAAATAGAATTCTACCTCTATTATTACATGTCTAAAAACTTATATCGACTTAAGAGTCCACTTAGGAGTGAGTATAATTATGAGACAGATGATCGCGATAAACTCATGGAATATGTGGAATTACTTCCTGTGGATGGTTACAATCAAATACCCAAGGTTAATGCTGTCCGTGATGAAGGTTCTGGCACTACCATAAAGACATATAAGACAAATAATTCTAAATTATTTTGGGCTACACCTAATTAAGGTAAGTCTAATTTACTTCTGGAAAATACACATAACACAGCGCGCTGCCAACTGAGCTTAGGCCGGAAGCATTTGCGCCCCCGTTGTAGTCAATCAACCAAACTCAATAAGTAAATCTGAGAATGAAAAAATATTTATTTTCTTAACAGTAATACCTTTACTTAGTCCAAAAAATTTTCACACAGCGTGTAAATTTTGACTTAATGGAAAGTGTGTTACATTAAAACTCACTAGTATGCGATTCACTTACATTTTACTACCACTCTGCCTTCTACTTTGCACGGAATCCGTTCGAGGGGAAGAAAATGCGGAAAACTCTCCTCTCACGATCATCGAGCAGGACTACGAGCGCGCGCGCGAACTTGCTGCGGAGCAGGACAAGCTGCTCTTCATCGACTTTTACACCGTCTGGTGCGGCCCCTGCAAAAAACTGGACAAATACGTGTTTCACAATGATTCCCTAAGGGGGCTCCTAAGCCAGCAAGTCGTTTTGCTTAAGTACGATGCCGAGCAGGACACTACCTTCCACCTGTCGAAGAAATATCATGTAGGCAGTTACCCAACGGGGCTTTTACTTACGCCAGAGGGAAGGGTATTGATCCGCCAAGGTGGCTTTAGTGGTTCAGGTGCCGCTAGCCTGGGCAGGAGCGTACTAGATTTCGTTGGTGAGGGCGTGAAACTCAGAGCGCAAGGGCAGTTTCTGTCGGGCTATGCCCCAACAGTTGACCCTGCCAACTACCCGGGCTTCTACGCTGATTATGTTAACCGAACCGATACGAAGGTGGACCCAGCGGAAATAAACGATTACCTTTCTTCCGTGGAGGATAAGCTGTCGGAGCAGTTCGTGGCGGTACTTTATTACTTTCCTGGCAAAGTAAATGACGAACTGGTTACCGTGGCTATGGATAACCGGGAAACCTATATCGAGCGCTTCGGAGAAGGTAATTTCCGGGCTTTCACAGGGAGGGTTTCCAGTATGAAGTTTAACCGGGCCGTGAAGGCTGATGACGAAGCCGCTTTCGCGCAGGCCAAAGCCTTCGCCGAGGAACAGTTTGGAACTGAGGAGGCCGAGGAAATGGCCGCTTCCTATGAGGTTGATATTCTCCAGGCTAGGGGGGAGTGGAAAAAAGTATTGGCCTACTACCAAGACCTGAAGGAAGCTGGAGAAATGGACAACGGTTATGTCAATTACTTCAGTTGGGGGGTCTACGAAGAGTGCGATGACCCGGAGGTGATGGCGACCTGCGTAGCATGGATGCGGGATGTAGTCGCCGATGAACCGGAATTCGACTACCTGGATACTTACGCGCGGCTTCTGCACCGAGCGGAGGGAAAAAGCGCGGCGGAATCAGTGATCCGGGAGGCGATCGCAGCTGGCAAGGCGGAAGGGCGAAAAACGGGTGGCTTAGAGAAGCTGCTGGAGTAATCTCAATTCCCGAATACGTCTCCCGTCTTGGAGAAATAGGGCAAACGCATCAAAAAAGTAAATTTAACGCAGGGTCTATTTTCACAATACATCACATGTAGCACTGAAAGACTGTGTAGAATTTTTGACTTCAGTTTTGGTGCGTTTGCCTGAAACAAAAACAAAACATCCAAGCTCCTAAGGTCGCACGGCGCATAGCCAAACCATTATGTATAAACAAAATGTGGTTTCTCAAGAAAAAAGGAATATCTGACTACTAAACTTTCTGTCCTAGAATTTCAAATAGTATTGAACTTATCAGAAAAAGCCACAGAAAGGATCTGGAAAGAGAAGGAAACAATAATTATTTATGTCCACTTATAGGGAATACCTACTAATACAAAAGTAGATGACTTTCACTGGAAAAAGTATGGAGAGCTTTCCCTTTTGAGAGAAGAAATAGTGCTTTTATCTAATGAAATGATCACATTTGATAAACTTGAAATTCCAGAATATAAATTCAATTGGCTCGAAGACAAGCATTATAGCGTAAATATTTCTGCATCTAAAGGCCGTTCTCAGCAAGCAGAAAAAGAAAGATGGAAGCATTCAAAAAATATTTAGAACAATTCCCTCATTATACACCCAAAGTATATGATGAGATTCTTCCATTTTTATCGGTCAAAAACATAGCTCATGGAGAGTATTTTCTGAGAATTGGGAACACCTGTAAAGAAATCGGTTTTGTAGAGAAAGGCTTACTTCGTCTATATTATTTGAATGACGGAAAAGAAATTACGAATTGTTTTTGTAAAGAGCGTACCATAACTACTTCCTACAGCAGCCTTATAACCCAAACCGAAAGTGACATAGCTATTCAGGCAATTGAGCCTTCAAAGCTCATTGTTTTTTCATACAACACTCTGCAGAAACTCTACGAAAGAAATCTATTCTGGCAACAGTTAGGTCGATTAGCCGCAGAGAATGAATATATGACTACTGAATGTCATAATAGGTTTCTAAGAGACTTACCAGCAACAGACAGATACAAACAAATATTAGAAGAAGACCCTGAACTGTTGCAAAGAGTTCCCCTCAATTACTTAGCAACCTATCTCCAAATAGCTCCTGAAACCTTGAGCCGAATTCGGAAAAAAATTTCTCATACTTGACCTAAGTCAATTGCTAGCAACTAAGGATAGCTGAAATTTGTGTCATCATTTAATCAAAAATTAAAAAAAGATGAATCCAGATTCAGTCAAACATTCAGTAGTTGAGAGTTACGGAAAACTAGCAAAATCAACAAAAAGTGGACTATTTTCAAAGTTATTCGCTTGTTGTGACCCTACCGAGAATGCCGTAAAAGTAGGAAAATCGATTGGGTACTCAGAAGAAGAATTGGCAACGGTTCCTGACAATTCTAATTTAGGCGTAGGCTGCGGGAATCCTTCGGCCTTAACTCGAATGATGGCAGGAGAAACAGTCGTCGACTTAGGCTCATGAGCAGGATTTGACGCATTTATAGTTGCTCCTATTGTGAAGGCAACAGGGAAAGTAATTGGAGTTGACCTTTCTGATGATATGCTTGATCTAGCAAGAAGAAATGCCCAAAAAGGAGATTATGCGCATGTTGAATTTGTCAAAGGCGATATTGAAGACCTTCCTCTTTCAGATGAAATTGCAGATCACATCATTTCCAATTGTGTCATAAATCTATCCTTGAACAAAGACAAGGTTTATAAAGAAGCATTTAGAGTATTGAAGAAAGGAGGAAGACTATCCGTAAGTGATATTGTGTTGGAAAAGGAATTACCAGATTTTGTAAAGAATTCATTGACAGGACATATCGCCTGCGTTTCAGGGGCAGAAAAAATAGAAGATTATCTAAAGTACGTAAAAGATGCTGGGTTCTCAAATGTTAAAATAGAATCTAAATCTTCTTTCCCTTTGGAATTAATGTTGGCTGACCCTCAAATAGCAAAAATTGTAAAGGAAATGAATTTTAATATTGATAGCGAGGAAGCAAAAGACATTGCATCAAGGGTGGCAAGTATTTCGATAACTGCAATGAAGTAGCAACCAAATTAAAAATCACAAAAAGACATTAATTGGCGGCATAATCACTTTTGTAATCGGAGTAAGTTGTTGTTGGATAAGTTCTTTAGCGGTTTGGCTTGGAGGAGCAACAATTATAGGAACAATGGTAAGTTTCATTGAAGATACTCAAACGCTTTTCATTTTTGTAAGTATTCTCCTGGCAATAGGTTCAATATTTTTGTACTTTAGAAATAGAAGAAAAAAGCCTGCAGCGAACATTAAAGCCTGATAGTTACGGTGCAACCTAACGATCAGGCTTTGTTGAACGAAGCGGGCGCAAGAACTGCTATGGACTTTGCTTTTGTAGATTGGAGGGCTGTGGTTTCTCAGTGAGCGGGTCAAGGTGTGGAGAACACCTTTTTTTGTGTCGGCAAGTGATTTTTGGACGATTTTAGGTCATACTATTTTATTGCTCAGACAACAGCACTTTGCTTGCTTTTCTCCCACAATTCTCGGACTTTTGTAGGGCAGCATGGGCAAACTTCAAGCTTTTTGCAGAGTGTGAAATCTTAGCTTTTCTCTATATAGCAACCAAAGTCCACCAAACATTCACCAAAAGGCTTCGTTTTGTCTGTGCTCCAATGGTGAAGAAACAAGCTGCGGGCGAGCGGCACAGACATTCCTTTGAGTTCGCTGTAACTCGATGAAAATAGCACAAACTATAAACAGATGACCATAAAATTAAACATATTGACAATTTTCATCGCAATGGCTTTATTGACGTCTTGCAATGGACAAACCACAAACCAACAGGAAAAGACCGATAACATTTCAAAAGCCGACACTGTAACAGAATTGGGTAGCAGTGTAATGGTTATCTATCAAGATAGCAAGAATGTTTATTGGTTTGGCAGTTGGGAAACAGGAGTATATAAATATGATGGAAATGAATTGATTAATTACACTACAAAACACGGGTTACTCAATAACAGAATCGATGAAATAAAGGAGGATGATTTTGGTAACATTTATTTTGTCAGTGCAAACGCAACATCCTCAATATCTAAGTTTAACGGAAATAAATTCACGACTTTAACGGCAGTTCTGAGTGAAAATTGGAAACTTGAATCAACAGATATGTGGTTCAAATATTCTTACGGAAATACTGGAAAAGTATATCGCTATGATGGTATTACTCTATATGAATT
>JBCDHL010000162.1:0-5594 GCA_038750095.1 Chlamydiota bacterium | reverse complement strand
TCTTATAAAAACAGCTGTCTAAAGGTTTAGGAAAACGAGCTTTTTTTTCGAACTCTAGACAAAAAGATCTTTCTTGAATAATTTCGTCAATGTGCACATCTTTACCGATCCTGTTTTAAAATTTGACTTATGTCAATTTACTGATTCTAGTAAACCAATTATGAAATTTGGAGATGCATGCATTTCAACGAAATTTTAATATTTTGGTATAACTGGCAGGGGTTGATCGAGTCTTTATTTCTCTATACCCTTAAACCATTCTGGCTTTTCTGAAAGAGGAGAATTGATACGTCCTGATTTTGACATTATTGTATAAAAGGATTAAAATATTTATCCTTAGCATATATGAACAAAAGGACAACGTCATGAATGCAGAGATCCAAGAACGCATAAACCTCGCAAAAGAAAAAATCGATCACATGCGGAGGTATCTTTGACCTCGCTAGCAAGAAAGAAAAGGTCAAAGAACTCGAAGCTTTAATGGAGCAGGAAGACTTTTGGAATAACAATGATGCTGCTCAGGAAGTCATACAAGAATGTAATCAGCTACGTGCTTGGACAAAGCCTTGTGATGATCTGCTTCAACGGTTTTTAAGTTTGGAAGAGGTGCTTCCTGAAGCTTATGAGCTGGAAGACCAAGAATTGATTGATGAATTGATTGATGAGTTATCAGCTGTTGAAGTGATTATCGATGAACTAGAAGTTCGACGCATGCTCTCTGGTGAACTGGATAACAAAAATTGCTACATAAAGATTAATGCGGGAGCCGGCGGAACAGAGGCTTGTGATTGGGTGCAAATGCTTGCCCGTATGTACGAACGATGGGCAAATATTCGTTCATGGAAGTCAGAAGTTGTCGACACCGAAGAAGGGGAAGTAGCTGGTATCAAAAGTGTTACCCTGAAATTTACCGGTGATTTTGCCTTCGGATACAGCAAAGCTGAGAAAGGAGTGCATCGACTTGTACGCATTTCCCCCTTCGATAGCAATGCTCGTAGGCACACAAGTTTTGCTTCTGTCGACGTGACACCTGAAATCACCGACGACATACAAATTGAGATTAGATCTGAAGATATACGTATTGACACCTACAGAGCTTCAGGGGCAGGAGGACAGCATGTCAATAAAACGGACTCCGCTGTTCGTATTACTCACGAACCAACGGGTATCGTTGTCTCGTGTCAAGCCCAACGAAGTCAGCTTCAGAACAAGGAGACATGCATGAAAATGCTCCGTTCCAAACTCTATGAGTTAGAAGTAGAAGATAGAGAAAGCAAGCTAAAGGAAATGGGTGGAGAAAAAAAAGAGATTGCCTGGGGAAGCCAAATACGTAACTATGTTTTTCAGCCCTACACCCTCGTAAAAGATACTAGAACTAAATATGAACAGTCGAATATACAGTCTGTTATGGACGGTGAAATTGACGGTTTTGTCAATGCCTACCTGAAGGAGTTTGGTTAAATGTCTGAACAGAAACAAGATGAAGAGTGGCGTTCACCACTAGGTATAGATATTCGTTACACCGAACCGGAAGACGCTCCTCACCTTAAGCGATGGCTTTTGGATTCTGAAGTTAGCCGATGGTTTCCGATGGCCGATGAAATGGAAATTGATGATGCTGTTAATAGGTGGATTGGTTTCTGTCGTTACCGCTGTAGTTTGACTGCCGTCAAAGATGAGCTTCCTGTTGGTTTGATCACCCTCTACCTTCAGCCATATAAGAAACTTGCTCATCAGTGTGAGTTCGGGATCATTGTTGCTCCTGAATGTCGTGGACAAAAAGTTGGCAGTGAAATGCTCACAAATGCTATCCATCTCGCGAAGGTGAAGTTCAAAATAGAGCTTTTACATTTACAAGTATACGAGGGTAATCCGGCAATGAGATTGTATACTCGTTTTGGTTTTAGGGAGTTCGGAAAACAGACGCAATGGATCAAGGAAAATCCAGGAGAACATCCCCCTGAATTTACAGGTAGAATTTTTATGGAAAAATATCTAACATAGACTCTATACCGATCGTGTTTCAAAACAACAATTTATAACAGAAATAGAAACAGTTACTGATGACAATCCATACATTTCAACAAGCTATTGAAGAAACAGTCAAAAAGAAAGTCAAATTAAGAATCAATGATAACCGCTCCACCATGGTTAGTGTCAAATGGGAACCCGATTGTACAAGGGTCTCTATGCATCGTATGTTTTTAGAAGCCCCAAAAAATATCATGGATGCTCTCGCTTGTCATATTAAAAAAGAGAACAGCAAGTTATGTCCTTCTGTTAAGGCGTTTATTGAAGAGAAGCTTACATCGTTTGACTACTCTGGCCAATTGAATGAAAATGCTTTGTCTACGAAGGGAGAGGTCTACGAACTACAGGCACTATACGATAAAATTAATGAACAGTATTTCGGTGGACAGTTACGTCTAAAAATCACATGGTTCGGAAAAAAACAGAGGAGAAGAAAGTCGCAAGTGACCTTTGGGCTTTATCAAGAGGCAACCAAACTTGTTAAAATAAACCGTATGATGGATAGTTCTTTTTTTCCGGAATATTTTGTAGAATTTGTCATTTATCATGAAATGTTGCATCATGTTTGTCGGTCTTATTACGATGAAAAGGGCAAACATCGTATTCATACTCCTGAGTTTAAAAAAAGAGAGCAAGAGTTTGAACACTTTGAGCTAGCAAATTTATGGATGAAAAAAAATTATAATAACTTTTTTATGATGTAGGTGGTACATGGCTGGTCATAGTAAATGGGCGAATATTAAGCACAAAAAGGAGCGTGCGGATGCTAAAAAAGGAAAGATATTTTCACGCTGTGCGAAAGAAATTATTAGTGCTGTCAAAGTGGGTGGAGGTCCCGATCCAAAAGCAAATGCGAAACTGAGATTAGCAATGGATAAAGCAAAGGCTGCTAATGTCCCCAATGATGTCATCGAGCGAAACATTAAAAAAGCATCTTCTTCGGACCAAGCAGATTACACTGAAATGACCTATGAACTTTATGGTCATGGCGGTGTCGGTTTAGTTGTTGATATTATGACGGATAATAAAAACCGTATTGCTTCTGAGATTCGTATCGCTACCAATAAACGTGGCGGTACAATTGCTACACCTGGTGCAGTTTCTTTTAACTACGATCGAAAAGGCGTTATTCAATTAGCCAAAAATCACGCTATCGAAGAAGAATTATTTATGGCTGCTACTGAAGCTGGTGCTGAAGATTTTGAAGCGGAAGAAGAAATGTTTGTGATCACAACAGATCCTGCTGATCTATTTAAGGTGAAGGATGCTGTTGAAACGTTGGGCTTCAATTGTGATTCGGCATCTCTCGAGATGATTCCCAAGGTCTTTGTAGATTGCGATGAAGAGACGATAAAAGCGAATGAAGGGTTAATTGAGTGGTTGGAAGATATCGATGATGTCGATGCTGTCTATCACAACATGAGTCTACCAGAAGCGTAAAATTCCCCAAATATAACATGTTCGATAAAACGGTTTTAACCCGCAAATTTTCTTGTGAAGAGTTTGTTTGTATAGCTGAGGAATACTCTGATTTTGATGGGACTTGTTTGCTAATGTCAGGTTCCAGTTATAGTTCGGCTAAAAGGTCATTTCTTTTTTTATTTCCCTATCAAGAGATTGTTATCCATCCTACAAGCTCTAAATTTCAGAACCCCTGGGAGCAATTAAAGGAATCGATGACTTTTTCTAATTCAACATTCGATGTACCTGAATGGGTCGGATATCTTGCATATGAGATGGGGGGATATTCCGATGCAGATGTCATCATTCCACTTAAGTCTCCAAGTTACCCTATTGCTCACTTTCATAGATACCCAGTTGTCGTTAGTTATCAACACTTAACTCAAGAGGTCTCTCTCTTTCTCAATGAAAAGAAAGTGGATGTATCAAAAGTAAGCAGACTTTTCGATTTTTTGTCGAAGCCTCCAATTTCATCTATTGAAAGACCACTTACTTGTCTAACTTGCACAAAACCTCTCGAGGAAAAAACGGCATATTATGAGAAGGTGCTGAGAGCAAAGCAAAAAATCCTAATGGGAGATATCTATCAAGTTAATTTATCACAAGAATGTCGATATCAGGGACAATTCAGTTCATTTGATCTATTCAAACGGTTGTACCAAAATAACCCAGCACCATTTTCAGCTTACCTCAATATGTCAACCGAGCATAAAGTCGTTTCTAGTTCTCCAGAAAGATTATTAAGCTCTTTCAATGGAAAGCTCGAAACGCGGCCAATTAAGGGGACTGCCGCAAGGGGAAGGAACAAGAGTGAGGATAAAGAAAAAAGAGAGCGATTACTTTCTTCATCGAAAGATAAGTCGGAGTTGTTGATGATTACTGACCTCATGAGAAATGATCTGGGAAAAGTTGCCGTACCCGGTAGCGTTAGAACGGAAAAAATTTGGCATTGTGAAGAATACCAAAACGTCTTTCATTTACTATCCGTGATCACTGCAGAAGTTCTTGATTCCTTCAATCCTGTTGATGTGATCAGAGAGGTCTTTCCGGGGGGGTCTATCACAGGGTGTCCGAAGATTCGCGCCATGGAGGTTATTTCTGAAATTGAAGATTCGAATAGAGGTATTTATACCGGATCTTTAGGGTACTTTACAACTCATAAAAATTTCGATTTTAACATTGCCATTCGTACACTAGACATAATCAATGATGTAATTAAGCTTCGTTTAGGAGGAGCAATCGTAACAGATTCTATTCCCGAAAAAGAGTACGATGAGACCCTCCATAAGGGACGCTCTATTTTCGAGACCTTGAATTCTTAGATACTCACTTTTGCACCAGAACCGGAAAAAGGGCGAGAATCGCCCTTTAATGATTTAATCAAATTTACTCCCTCGAATAATACGACAACTTTCCGGAGGAGTGATTCCATTAGTGTTAGGGGTACTGTCAGCTTCATACCACGCATCTACTGCACTTGTAACTACTCTAAACCATTGCCTTTTGAAGTAACGGTTTCCATCATCCAAAATAGTGATTAGGTCCTGGGGAATGTTTTCATGAAAAACAATGGGTAATGCTTCATGAGGACAACGATCAGTAAACCAGTAAAGAGTATTTTCTTTCATGTTGATCGGGTTTTTTAGGCTATCACGAAGATGTTCACAGTCTCCAAGCTCCTGAGGATTAACAATACACGTATCCCAAGCTCTACATGATTTAGCTACGTTGGATGCCATATAAATGCCTGATCCGTGGGAGACTCCCCCCCCCCAGCCTCCGCCACCCCAGCCGGTATTTCGATGACCTTCTGTATGAATGCCAGGCCTTCTTTGGGTTTCCCCTTCTTTTACCCACGATTCGTGGATAGAGAGGTAGCCTACCTGACCAATTTCTTTTGAAGGAATTTTACATGCTTGAATAGCTTTTGCATACGCTTGATACTTTGTCGGAATTGATTCAAGTGCACCCATGATAAAAGGTAGCATGTTGCAGTTTCTTGCTGTCCCAACAAACTTTGGAAATACTACTGGTCCAAGTTGAAGTATTTGATTTGAAGTCACCACTATTTTCTCCTCGATTCTTGAAGTTATACTGAATGA
>JBCDHL010000161.1:0-5615 GCA_038750095.1 Chlamydiota bacterium | reverse complement strand
CTGAAAGATATCTCATAAAATATGGAATAACAAAAACTGAACATATTTCTACTCTTGATGACTTTTCTTGCAGGAAGATTACCGATGAGAATCGCCTGCAATGGATACAGTTTCGAGATGAAAAGTTACTTCCATTCATGCCAAATTTCGACTTCAACATAAAACCTGGTGTGAGAGCTTAGAAGCTTTGACAACGATTGGTGTACTGGGTGGGATTTTAACTTAGTTTAATCATGACATTATCACGTTGCGCTGACACGCCGACATATTTAATTGCTCGTAATTCATACGAGTGCTAGAATTCCTCGTAATTCATGCGAGTGCTAAAATTGCTCGTAACGTTTTAATTATACCGATCGTGTTTCAAAATTTTGAATTACGATCGGTATAAAGCTTGTACAAATATAAAGATTAACAGCTAGAAGGATTAAAAAATGTCAGTTTCTAAAACAGATAACCAACCTAAATTGTTCATTTCAGAAACAAATAAGTATGGAAGTGATAAGAGCCAACAAAGCGAATTCGTCTCTTCTGTGAATGAGAATGGTAGACAATACACGTACCCGCAGAGAGAGGGCTCCTCAATGGCTAGAACTGGAATAAAAATATGTAATAATGTAGCAATGTCGTTCATGGTCCTATCTGCGTTATTACCATCTGCTGCTGCCGGCTCCGTATTCGATGATGATGATGATCTTCACAATAATAATAATGTATTTGACGATGATGATGATCTTCACAATAACAATGTATTTGACGATGATGATGATCTTCACAATCAAGGAACGGATAGCGACTTTTGGAGCGGTGGAGCGAAGGTTTCACCCGGAGTGGGAATCTTGACAGTAGCTGCTGTGGCAACCGTTGCAACTCTGTATCAACTATTCAACAACCCTAATCCGGACCGCAATCAGAGCTCAACTGAAGCTTAAACACTGCAGTCCATCTCTTTGGTAAAACTCCTAGGCAAGAGCCACTGCTCTTGCCGCCATCGCTCTATTCGTATCTGAACCACTTTCCTAAGCTTGCCAAGCCTTGCCCTATAACCTCTGGTTCGTGATGAAGCTGTTTTTAGCACTCTATCTCACAGTCTGCTAAATTTCTCTTGACCTTTTATGTTCCATTGCGTATTATTAAGGTATAAATGAAGGGAATGGACGATTGAAAGCACTAAACCCTACAAAAAAGAAATCGAGCAAAAAAGAGCGTGAACGCCTCGTTTTAATGGGGTTGATCGAGTATTACATTAATACAGGTCTTCCTGTGGGCTCGAATACCCTTAAAGAAGCTGGATTTGAAGGTCTTAGCTCAGCGACAATTCGGAATTACTTCGCCGAACTTGAAAAACAAGGGTACCTCAAGCAGCAACATACATCCGGTGGTCGAGTTCCTACCGAGGCTGCTTTTCGCCTTTACGCTGAAGAGGCACTGGATGCTACAACAGTAACAGACTATCAGAGCCAGCGTTTGAAGGCCTTGAAAATCGAAGAGACACGTGAAATTGCCTCTTATATGCAAGACTCTGTTGAGGAATTATGTGAGCTGACCAATTGTGCGGGATTTGTTTCTGCTCCTCGATTTGACCACGATTTTATTCGTGAGATTAAAATGATGGAAGTGGATTCGCAGCGCTGTCTTTTTGTTCTGATTACTGATTTTGGTGTTGTACAAACTGAAGTGCTTTATGTGGATACGAAACTGACAGCTTTTGCTATCAAACGTGTGGAGGAGTATTTTCGCTGGCGGATAACGGGGCATGACAAACCGCAGAACCTTGAACTTGAGGAAGAAGAGCTTGCTCAGCGGCTCTATAATGAATTGATGGTGCGCTATGTGATCTCTTATTCAACATTTACTGATGAAGATATCTATAGAACAGGGTTTTCCAAGCTCTTGGCCTATAATGAGTTTCACGATGCTGCAAACTTGGCCAACAGCATGGCAATTTTAGAAAATAAGCAAGCTCTTCGTCTGTTATTGAGGGAGTGTAGTGGGACAGGACAGCTTAGATTTTGGATTGGTGAAGATCTGAAAACCGTATCAGCATTGACGCCGCAATGTGCAGTGATCACTTGTCCTTATTTAATTAATCAGCAGCCTGTAGGAGCGGTAGGGCTGATGTGTCCGGTCCGCATAGACTATAAGAACTTGTTTGGAGTAATAAAAGCCTTTTCCGAGGCGATCAGCCAGACATTAACCGATAGTATTTATAAGTTCAAAATTAGCTATCGACAGCCGACACACGAGATGGGATTTCTCATTCAGCAGGAACAAAAGCTACTAGAAGATAAACGTAACCACTAAAAGATCATAAGACAGTATTTAAGGAGATATGACGATGGCAGAAGCCAATGGAGAAGATCACTCCACAGAAGAAGAAATAAAACATGCAGATGTTGGGGTTGAAGAGACTCCACAAGAAGAGCAAGAAGAACGAGAGCCAGTTACGATGTCGATTACAGATATCGAACTTGAAAGCTTAAGAAATCAAGCCGGAGACTACAAAGACAAATACTTTCGCATTTTAGCCGAGTCTGAGAACGCCAGAAAGAGATTGACTAAAGAGCGTCAAGAAATGGTGCAATATACTTTGCAGAATCTGATATGCGATTTTCTTACCCCTATTGACCAGATGGAGAATGCGCTTAAGCACTCCGATAAAATGTCCGATGAGGTGAAGCAGTGGAGTATTGGTTTCCAGATGATCCTCACACATTTTAGAGACGTGCTGAGCAACAACAACGTCCAAGCGTTTGACTCCGTAGGCAAAGAGTTTGACCCTCATTTTCACGAAGCTGTGGAAATGGTCGAAACGACAGAACATCCGGCGGGGATCGTTATAGAAGAGTCACTACGCGGATATAAAATGGGTGATAAAGTGATTCGCCCCTCACGCGTAAAGGTGACGAAAAAACCGGTTGAGAAAAAAGACGAAGAATCCGCTGAGGATGATAAAGAATCCTAGTAGTGTTTCACACCTACTAGTTAAAAGATTACAATATTTAAAAGATGTCAATTAAGGAGAATTAAACAATGAGTCAAAGCAAAAAAGGAAAAGTTATCGGCATCGACTTGGGTACGACGAACTCCTGCGTAGCCGTTATGGAGGGTGGTCAACCCAAAGTTATTGCCTCCGTTGAGGGAACAAGAACCACACCATCAGTTGTGGCCTTCAAAGGAAATGAAAGGCTTGCTGGCGTGCCTGCTAAACGTCAAGCTGTTACAAATCCAGAAAATACGATTACTTCTTCCAAGCGTTTCATCGGTCGTAAGCGTTCAGAAGTTGATTCGGAAATCAAGACAGTCCCTTATGAGGTGACAAGTAACTCTAATGGAGATGCAGTCTTTCAGGTGGGCGATAAGGTCTACACCCCTGAAGAGATCGGAGCTTTTATCTTAACAAAGATGAAGGAAACAGCAGAGGAGTACCTTGGTGAGACGGTGACAGAAGCTGTCATTACAGTACCAGCTTATTTTAACGACTCACAAAGGCAGTCTACAAAAGATGCGGGTAAGATCGCAGGACTAGACGTCAAGCGTATTATTCCAGAGCCTACAGCAGCAGCACTTGCGTATGGACTTGATAAAGAGCATAATGATAAGAAGATTGCAGTCTTCGACTTAGGTGGTGGTACGTTCGATATTTCCATCTTGGAGATCGGCGATGGAGTCTTTGAAGTGCTAGCCACAAATGGTGATACTCATCTTGGTGGAGATGATTTTGATAATGCCATCCTTCATTGGATGCTTGATGAGTTTAAAAAAGATCAAGGAATTGATCTGAGTACTGATAAAATGGCGCTTCAGCGTTTACGCGATGCAGCTGAAAAAGCAAAGATTGAACTATCAGGAACACAATCAACAGAGATCAATCAGCCATTTATCACAATGGATGATTCAGGCCCAAAACACTTGGCACTGACTCTTACTCGTTCCAAGCTCGAAAGCTTAACTCACGATCTTATCAATAGAACAAAAGGACCATGCCTGAAAGCACTTGAAGATGCTGGTCTATCAGCTGATGATATTGGCGATGTCATTCTTGTTGGTGGTATGTCAAGGATGCCTGCCGTGCAAGAGATGGTGAAGTCGATCTTTGGAAAAGAGGGCCACAAAGGGGTAAACCCAGACGAAGTGGTCGCCATCGGTGCTGCAATTCAGGGTGGTGTTCTTGCTGGTGATGTCAAGGATGTTCTTCTACTAGATGTGACACCTTTGACACTAGGTATTGAAACTCTCGGTGGTGTATTGACTCCACTCGTGGAACGTAACACAACGATTCCTACGCAGAAGAAACAAATCTTCTCTACAGCCGCTGACAATCAGCCCGCTGTGACGATTCGTGTTCTTCAAGGTGAGCGTCAAATGGCTGATGACAACAAAGAGGTCGGACGATTTGATTTGACCGAGATCCCACCAGCTCCAAGAGGTGTGCCACAGATTGAAGTCTCTTTCGATATTGATGCTGATGGTATCCTTCATGTATCGGCAAAAGATACAGCCTCAGGAAAAGAGCAAAAGATCCGTATCGAAGCCTCCTCAGGTCTTAGTGAGAGCGAAATTGACCGAATGGTTCAAGATGCTGAATCTCACCGCGAAGAAGATAAGAAACGTAAAGAAGAGGTTGAAGTCGTTAACGAGGCTGACTCCTTAGCTTTCCGTGCAGAAAAATCTTTGAGTGAGTACAAAGACAAGCTTCCGGAAGATGTAGCCAAAGAGATTCAAGAGAAAATTGATGCCCTCAAAAAAGCTCTTGAAACGAAAGATCTCAATGTGATCAAAGATGCGAAAAACGCACTTGAAACACATATGCAGAAAATTGGCGAAGTGATGGCTCAAGCTGGAGGCGCAGCAGGTGGTCCTCAACCCGGTCCTGATGGTGTACACCCCGGTGCTGGTGCCGAGCAAGCTCAGTCTACCGCTTCTACCTCTGCTGACGATATCGAAGAAGCTGAAGTGGAAATCATCGAAGACGAGAAAAAATAAATCATCTTACAAGCGGCAACTTGTTATTGACAAGTTGCCCTTTTCTGCTTTCCCAATCACCATTAAGGGACCAAAAGGACGAAAATCACCTATCCTACTAGAATGAGTTTTTTCCTTATGTCGCTTTTGTCCCTTTTTCTTTTAATTTGAGAGCATCTCTAAAGCGGATCCAAAAAATACTTGCATAAAATATTTTTTAAATGTAAAAGGTCATGCAAAAGAGCTTGATCATTTTTCTGATAGGGTTTGTTTACCGATCTTGGTATTCACAATTAAAATCAGAATATGATCATATTATTTTTTAATCAAATAGAACTGTTTAACAGCGAGGTGTTTATGGGTGTAGGACAACTTTCACTTGGATCTGATAATTTCGAGACTTTAAGGGAAAAATATATACAT
This sequence comes from Chlamydiota bacterium, assembly GCA_038750095.1. Classification (GTDB taxonomy): domain Bacteria; phylum Chlamydiota; class Chlamydiia; order Chlamydiales; family Criblamydiaceae; genus JAJFMC01. The sequence goes on along the minus strand of JBCDHL010000161.1, from coordinate 227 downwards.
GCAGAGAGAGGGGTAAAAGAAAAATATGTTGAGGATCAATTTTTTGTAAACCAATCGGTTAAGAATGTTGTGAATACAATTAGTCAAGCCATTTTTGAAACTGTTCTTGCGGATGCAAGAGACCAGCTAACTGAATTTGATAAAAAAAGAGATGGGCGTTACAAGTCGTTACCCGATAAAGATGAACTTTTTAGTCGAATCTTTACGGTTCAATTTAACGAAAAAAT
>JBCDHL010000160.1:0-5617 GCA_038750095.1 Chlamydiota bacterium | reverse complement strand
CTAGAGGAATAGGATGTCAAAAGAATCGAAAAGAGGGGTTTTTTTGGGTCAAAAAAGGGGCAGATCAAAAAAATACCTATGCGGAATATGAATTAGCAAATATGTTCGATGAGGGAATTGGATGTAGTGAGAATAAGCAAGAGGCGTTTTCTTGGTATAAAAAACTGGCCGAAAAGGGGAAAGTCAAATCGCAATATAAATTAGCAATGATGTTGAAAGAGGGAATTAGATGCATTAGAAATAAAGAAGAGGCGTTATCTTGGTTTGAAAAAGCGGCTAAAGAAGGGCATGTCGAATCGAAATATGAATTAGGAATGATGTTAAAAGAGGAGAATAAGGAAAAGGCGTTTTCTTTCTTCAAAGAAGCTGCTGAACAGAATCATGTTCCATCAAAATATGAATCAGCAATGATGTTGAAAGAGGGAATTGGTTGTATTGAGAATAGGGAGGAGGCGTTTTATTTATTAGAACAAGCGGCTGAAAAAGGAAATTTCGGTGCGCAAAATTATTTAGCAATGAGGTTGAAAAAGAATTTTAGATGCAAAAGGGATAGGAAAAAAACGTTTTCTTTGTTTAAAAAAGCAGCTAAAGAGAAGCATGTCAAGGCACAATATGAATTAGCAATGATGTTGTATGAAGGAATCGGTTGTATGGGAAGTAAGAAAGAGGCGTTTTCTTTGTTCAAAGAAGCGGCTATAAAGGGTCATGTCGATGCGCAGTATGAATTAGCGTTGATGCTGTATGAAGGAATTGGATGCAGTAAGAATAGAGAAGAGGCCTTTATTTGGTTCGAAGCAACAGCTGGGAATGGCAATGCCAATTCGCAATATCGATTAGGTTACCAGTTATATTATGGAGAGGGTTGTCATAAAGATATAGAAGTTGGACTTTCTTGGATTATGGAAGCCGTTAATCAAAACCACCCTGATGCCAAAAAATTCTTACGAGAACTTCCTACGCGACCTGTTGACCTGAAATGACTCAACATTGTTTTGGTAACTACACAAATGAACAGTCGCTCTGTATGTAGTCTCATCTAACCAGACAACTTTGGGTAGCATTGCTCTTTCTCTAGTACTTTTAGTACTCGATGGTCTGGTTCCTGTTGTCCTGGGGTTTCGGACTCGCTGCACTCGTTCTACACCCCAGGTTCATTTTCTGTCATGGCTTCGCCGTTGGTTTTAACTTTATGAATTATTTCTTTTGTATCGAAATTCCAGAAATTCTTTCTGAAGTGTGCTGGAGTGTTTTTTCTATAGTGTTATCGTCAGACCACACGGTCAACTGCTTTTTTGCCCTTGTTGCTGCTGTATAAAGGACTTCACGACCAAAAATTTCTGATCCTTGTGGAAGTAATAAACAGACATGTTCAAACTCACTGCCTTGACTTTTGTGGATGGACATTGCGTAGGCGTACTCAAAGGAGGGAAGTAGCAAAGCGGGAACTTTTCGGATTGTCTTTTTTTGTGATTCTTGGTCGTGCACAATAAAAGCGGCGTAATCCCCACGCTGCGGCTCTTGGTACTCTCTGTTTTGTTTGACGAGGATACCGGTCTCTCCATTGAAAAGGTTGAGAGTATAATCATTTTTGGTGATCATAATCGGAGCGTAATTTGTCTTTTGAGAGAGTTCTTGATAGATGAGAGCGTTCAGTGCGTTGACACCAAATAGTCCATGTCTTAATGGGGATAGAATGCGATATTTCTGGTACGACTTGAGTAGATCGAGAAGCATACCTCCCTCTTTAATGATCGCTTTGTAATGGGGAAGAACCTTTTGAATCACTAATCTTTGCTCTTGCGATGGGGAGTGATGATTTGCGGTATCTAATCTCTTGATACATGATCCATTGTTAAGGGAATCAACCACAGTCTGAGAATCTCCCCTGTTGATGGCTTGTGCAAAATCGACAAGTTCCTGCATATCTGCACGGAGGCATTTTTTTAACTCTACTACCGAACTGTTAAAAGTATCAGTGATGTCTGCAAATAGAGAGCCTACTTCAACGGGTGGTAGTTGGTATTTGTCTCCGAGTAAAATAATCTTGGTTCCCGGACGTATCGCATTGAAAAGCTTTGTCATCATCCGGGCGTCGATCATAGAACATTCATCGATGAGTAGAAAACTAGTGTGGAGAAACCCTTGTGGAGAAAGGCTTTTTGTTCTTCTGTCGAGAAGAAGAGAGTGTATCGTTTTAGCCTGTATTTCTTGGGTTTTCAGGTTTTCTCCTAGCGATTGTAGAAGACTTTTTTGCAGATTTGCAGCTGCTTTTCCGGTGGGTGCTGCAAGAACGATGTTGCACTGTTGTTGCTCTTCAGGTTGTAGTGACTCGTAATAGATCCTGATCAAATGTCCTGCAGTGTAGGTTTTTCCCGTTCCTGGTCCCCCTGTGATAATCGTAAAGGATTGTTTACAACCTTGAAGAATGGCTTCAGCCTGTTCGGAAAGAAGGAGCTTACGATCTTGCATTTCTTTGACAGAGCTTTCTACATATACATGATCTGGATTCAGACATGAGGGTGTATGTATCATTGCCTTTAGTTTCTCTAAAAATAGCCTCTCGTAATGCCAGTATTTTTGCAGGTAATAGTGGTTGATGTTTCGGCAGATTGGTCGTGTGTTTGACTCTTTGGAATGAAAGATGAGTTCACAAGGAAGGTTTTTTACCCCTTGCTTGACCATGACCTCAAGTTGATCAAGACTATATTCCTCTATATCCTCAGGAGAGCAGAGAGTATCGGGAAGAGGTCTTAGATTAGAATCATCAACGATGATACACATATGTCCCACCCTTGTCGAAAGGGATAGGTAGCAGATAAATAGGGCTGCCTCCTCAGTTGCCTCTACAAGGCCTTTAAGTAAGGTCTCTGCAAGAAAATAATCGCTATAAGAGAAGTATCCTTGATCTGTAAGTCTGTTAACCAAAGGCCAATCAGAGTCAATTGTCTTTGAATTGCGTTTTCTCTTAATCGCTTTGGGGTGTTTATCGAGAAATTGTTTCTGTGCTAACCCTGTCATGATTCTTTGGCTCCTTCCTTTGGAAACGCTTCATGCATCGCGATAAATCCAGGGGGATCTCCTTTTGGTGTGATCCCTCTTAAATAGATATAGTAGGTGCCTCCAAATACCTTTTCAAAAGGTGCGGTTTCAATGAGTTGAAGATATCTTCTTAACGCTTCTTCATAAAGAGAGGCTTGTAGGAAGTATTGGTGGTCCGTAACACTCGCTTTCACTCTTTCATCGTTGTAGTGAGATAATTCAGGCCCAAGCCAATTACTTTTCCAGTCGATGATGTAATAATGATCATTGACTTTGAAGACGAGGTCGATAATTCCTTTGAGGTAACCTGGAAGATACTCAACCTCTTCGACGTAAGGAGTGGTACTGTTGATTGGGTAGACAAACTCCATTTCACAATAGGTAGAATTTTTTGGGATATTTTTTAGGCAAAATCCGTCGATCTGGGTATTGATGACATTTTCAACGATTTCACAAATCGTAGGCGACCATATCTCATATTTTGTTCCATAGGTGTAGTTGCTCACATGCTCTTCTATGTTATCTGTTTGAAAGTCTAGTGTTTCTAAGATGAGATGTAACATGTTGCCCGTATCACTTCCGGCAGGAAGGGTAAAGGGAGATTTGTTTTGGCAAAGGAAATCTATAGGTGCCGGTTCATCGATGACAAGTGCACCGTTAGAGGTATGTCCTTTAGTCAACGAACTGAATGACTGCATAAAGAGGTCATAACCTGGTATTTTAATACTATTGGGTGGAGTGAGTTGCGGAAGGGTTTTATTTATCTCGTCCGTTAATGGAGGTAATTTGGTTGGCTCTAATTGACAGATAGTGATGTCAGGATTTTGAGCAGCGACCTCTTTTAGGATTGATGGGTCTGGTGATTGCAGTTGAGCGTACATCTCTTCATAGGATAGCGGGGAATTTGTGTCTAATTTGCTGAGATATAGGTCCATTGGGGAAGCACAACCATATTCGATCTTCGATTTATCAACATATGCTACAGGAATGTAGAGGCGATATTTGGCACGTGTCATTCCAACATAAAGAAGCCGCATTTTTTCCGCATCAAGCTCTTCGCAATAAGATAGATATTCAGGATCATTTATATCTATGATCGCTTTTAATGCTCGTCCTTCTCTCCTGTGAACGGGAACAATTTTTTCGGGAGAGGATCCACGTTTGATGGTTGCGAGTGCATAGACGACTGAATATTCCAACCCTTTACTCGAATGCATAGTGATAATATTCACTGCATCAGATTGCGGATCTTTTCGGCGTTTTACTTTAGAGTCATCGTTGAGAGCCATCTCCTCAAATGTCTTGAGGTAAGTGATGAGCCCGTCTGGAGATGGATTTGCTGTGGATTGGTATTCCATCAATACCTCTGCGATCTGCTGCAGATCGTCATAAAATTCGAGCCCATCAGTTGTTGCCAGAATAGACTCAATGACGGAATCGTTCTTGTTTGGCCAGGTACTAAGGAGGAGCTCTTCACAGAAAGAAGAAAAGCCGATATCGAAGAGTTTTTTTCTGAGTACATAAAATGTCTCAAGAATTCCCTCCAAAAGTGATTCTTGGGTAACTTCAATGAGTTCTTGATGTGTGTAACGTATGATTTGCCCTCCAAGAGCGGTCTTTATGGCACTTTGATCGATAGGATCGATTGTTGCTACAAGTATTTCCTTCAAGGCCTGAAGAGCCATAGACTCAGATAGTGATGTACTTCTCTGCATAACATGTGGAATGCATTGTCGATGCAAAAAATGACTTAGCCTTTCTGCTTGAAATCTGTCGCTAACAAGGATGGCGATCTCTTTCAGTGGAACAGCTCTAGATGCAATGATGGCATGGATTTCTTGAGCAATATGTGGGAAAAAGGTGTCCGTTTCCATCTGCTCAAGGGGATAGTGATTTGATCGTTTTGTAGATGTGAGGGCTACGCAAAAGTTCACAGCGGTGAGCTCATCCTTAAAATCGGGCGCATCGTCACTTTTACCAGCTTTGACGGGATGATAGGGTAGAGTTATGTTTGCTCTTGGAAGAGGAATGAGTTCTCTGGCGGTTTTACTGGAGAACAGAGTGTTTAATGCATCGATCATCGACGGAGTTGAGCGGTAGTTTGTATCTAGAGACGCGATCTGTTCTTCACCTAGAGTCTTTGCAGCAGATAAATAGGTGTAGATGTCTGCTTGTCTGAACGAATAGATAGCCTGTTTTGGGTCCCCCACTAGGTAAAGATAATGGCTGTTATCGGTGGTGAAAAATAGCCCTTTGAAAATGTTCCATTGGAGGGGGTCTGTATCTTGGAATTCATCGATAATTGCAACCGTATATTTATTTTGCACATGTTCTTTAAACGAAGAATTCTTGGTGGCGTGGTGCATATATTGGAGAAGATCGTTAAAATTGATTTTTTCTTCTTGGGCGCAGTAGTTTTTCAGGTATTGCTTACATTGACGAGCAAGTCGTGCCAATATGACCTCTGTAGAACGTGCCCCTTGAATAATGGGTTGAAGAGTAGTTTCTAAAAGGGAGATGAGATCAGGATAGTGAAGCTCGATGGGCTCCTTCGGTTGTTTTTTTTTACGATTGTTTG
>JBCDHL010000159.1:0-5652 GCA_038750095.1 Chlamydiota bacterium | reverse complement strand
CCATCCTTCGGTGTACCCGCATTTGTTCGAGAGCCATTCGAAAACGACAGAAACAAAGACGTGGAGGAGAAAGAATGTATGACCACAGGTTTTCTATCAAACGGTCGACGATATTATATGTATCGCTTACTGTTGTATGCCGACGACTTCAATCCACGATCAGCTTTGTTCCCAAGGGGTTCGGTCGGGGGGGTTTATATGTCACCGGCTGGGTTCTCGATACGCACAAGACGTAGTCAGAAAACAATTCGCACGATTTCTCTGACACCGAGCGGCGTTTCCACCAACCATGTCTTGGATTATATTATAGAAGACTTAGTTTCTGGTAGTTTAGATGGCTTTGATTGCTTTGATCCCTTCGGTAACAAAGTTCGATTCTTCTTTGATATTATAGGGTTCCTTGCAGACTATCCAGCATCATCCTCTGTCGTCGATGTCTTAGGACATAATGGATCAGCCCCTTGTACGCATTGCACTTTCGTATTAGTTCGATCACAATTGCGCTCAAGATACGCGTTCACCACAACAATTAACTCGAGTAACTCAATGTTTAGAAGAACTCAATGGAGAACAGTTTCAATACGTTCAGTTGGTTTGGACAGTACGCAATCTCAGCAGTTAGGAGTTAAGGACGGGGATAATTCTACTTTGAACGATAGAGGGCGATACCCTCTCCTGAAATTGGCATCGCAATTCAATGAACGCCTGAATCAACACAACCGCATAACACCGTTCAACACAGAGTACAAAGATGGTTATGAAATGAACATTGTCGCACCCGACCATCTTTTAACTGGACTGATGAAAGGCGTATTGTACTGTACATTTAGACAGTTGCCTACTGATAATGATAGAGATAACCTCCAAATAATGCTAAAAGCCTGTCTTCTAGAGTTTGGTTTCCAGTCGCAGAATTACTTCTTTCAGAACAAAAAGCTCGTACCCGGTCTATCGATGAGCATGATTTATGCCATCTTCATAGTTTTACCACCTCTACTCGAATCAATGGGACAATTTCAGATTATACCAACAAGGAACCTCATTATTAACTTACACACCTTCGTTTGTATTGGCTTCTGGTGGCCTTCCCTAGAGACAGATGGGATTCAGGCATGGGAATTCGTTCACGGTAAGGGTAGCAATCTCTATCACAATGCCCTACACCGAGTTGACTCCAACTTTATTAATTCAGTTGATAGATACTTTAAAAAGTATCCTTCATTCGGAAAGTACGTCGACCGTCCGAACACCCACCGTCTTCTCGAACTAACAACACACACGCTCCCAACTTACCATCATCTTCTATTCATCTGCGAGCTCGTATTCGAATCCGCTCATCAGCCATTGAAATTCCTTCTGAGCAGGAACAACACTTCCAATAGCCATATTAACTCCGTAAAAGTAATGCTTGTAAAGGATTGGATGTTTCGGGTCTGGTGCAGCTGGGTTACATATAATTCAAAGGACAGCTCAGAAATAGAACGAAAAGCTTCAATGAATACTCTAATGTATCTTTTTTGCAGCAGTAAAGTCGACGAATACGATTGGAACTTCGCGCATCTATATGAGACGAAGGTCGCGATACAGGACCACATTGTGGAAGTACTAACAGGGACAGTTGGGGATATATTAGCGGACTGGTATTCCGATACTATGATAGACAACTTTAAAGATGGAACCTGGACCGTATCAAATTTACACGAAATTAATACTATTCCAATTGAAAAGCGTACAGTTCTGGGATATATTGAAAATGACTTAAGTATGACTCTAAGTATTGATCGAAAGTCTTTCTCATTCGTATCAAAGGTAAATTTTCAGCGAGGATTTGGCTCCACAGGCAAAAATTCACACGAAATGTTACGTTTAGGTGACGTAGTCCAGGTTCTCTTAAAGAGACCAGCGGTTTCAAGTCGCTTTATTGAACTAAGCTCAGACGGGTACGGAAAAATTGCATACTTCGTCATCGGTGCCATAATAGCGACTGAGGAGAAATGTAACTGGCTAATTACACGCCAGTGTACTTCTACCACAACCTCTTCATCAACATCACAAATGCCGGACTATAACCATCCGTTAATTAACAAGATCAAAACGATTCCCTTCTTCGATAATTGCTCACAGTCGGCAAATGCTTTCTCCTACATCCATCAGGATAGAAGAGTGCGTAAGGTGGGGATTCTACACAACTGCAAAGAGGATGGTGGCTGTCATTTTTCATCTTCCTCACGAACTGTTAATCATTCGACGACTTCTTTAGATGGTGGTCACTTCTTCGTTATTTCGCGTTCCTACGGATACCCACCCCGTCGATCTTAAGATTAACTCAGATTTCATATCCTTGATCTTTCACTCTACCAATTTCAATCACCTAACGAGAATTTTTCCAATAGAAACCTACATGGTTTAAAATTTTTTTATTGATCTTGCATTCATGTTACGCCCAAGTGAGTCTGATGAAACTTCAATCTTGAGTAATGTGTGAGTATGAATAATTAATGTCTATTCCCTTCATATCCGTGCGATGATCTTCTAGCGCACCTTCAAAAACATCAAATCAAAAAAATATATTATTTCACTTTTTTGGTATGCCGTGGAGATCATACGACCTTCTCTACTCCTTTTTTGTCTCTAACTCAACATCAGTCCTTTTACCACATATGTCCGAAGAACCTATTGTAACTCTTCTCAACCACCACTTCTATATTCAGTTTATACCTATATACATTCAACATATTTATAATTTGGCTTCTTTATTTTCAAATCTCAATAATGTCTCATCTCTATCAGCTTCGTCGGTCAAAGCGCCAGGCGGTTCCCACAAAACGTGCAGTTGAGTACCGAAATACATTGACACAGAATAATCCGAATTTCCCCACAACGTGCGACGTGATCGCCGTTCAATGGGAGATCGATGGGAGAAAGATCTGGTGGCCGGCTGATGTGTTAGATATTGAATCATCATCTACGAAGCATAAAGATTGCGAACGCAGGGGAAAAATTAGGTACAGGGCTTATCGACAATATCCAAGTGAACTCGCCACCGTTGTGTTTACAGCGCAAACAAGCACATGTTCTCGACTTATTTCCGTCCTTTCTGACAATACAACTAAATTGAATTCATGCTCATGGATTTTCTATATCGAAGTCTCTCCTACATTAATTGATAGCGTTGCAACAGCTTCTCCGTTAGAGGAATCCCTTTACAGAGTTAGATCCACCCATAGGTCAGGCGATAGATCCTCATTGTCGCATTCTCCAACGTCCCCTGGTCATTCAACGCTCAAATCACATCGGAGCTTACAAATTTCGAATGTAGAATGTCAAGTTCGAAACATTTCAGCAAGCAAGACCATAAAAAAGAATCTTGAGAAACAAGCATCTCACCATCTTAACTTCTCTAAACTTTTCGAGGATAACGATGAAATTCCTCAACAAAATTCATTGCCGCCCTTTAACACAGATCGTGAGTACGAAATTGACTCGAGTAGTCCAACAGACAAAGATGTGATCATCTCTTCTCTTCGTTCCCGTGTTGCTAGTTTGACAGAAAGTTTGGTTAAGGCACGGGTTCCAGACTCACTTACATCTAATGTAACAAAATTACCTCAATATGCAGAGACAGTACTGGCGTCTTTGAAGTGGCTTTTGATGAAACGGATTGAGAAGCCGCTCAAACAGGTGCATCTTCCTCAGCTATCAGAGAGAGGTATTGCGCGAATTATCTTATCAGTGAAATGTGATTGTGACTATGCCACTTTCAGTGACATAGCAAGGTCAATTGCTACATACTTCGATCTCACAGGTGCCTTGGATACTACTCCATCTCCATCTTCGTCTCGAGTCTGCTTTCATCCGGATTACTCTCGAACACAGAGCGGCTCAACAGGAGTTGATAATCTTTCCATTTCGTTTACTTGCTTATCGGATGTGATGGATTTTCTAGGAGTACGCGACGAAGATGACTACGAGAAAATACTTTGTACCGAGGTTGACACAAGTCGCCAGAGATTATTACAGATAGTAGGAACATTAGAAATCGGTCGACAAGGTGGAGATGCACGTAATTTCACAGTAGGCGGGAACGCTGCTCGTTCTTCATTCAGCAGCTGTAACAATGTAACAAATACTACAGGTATGGATACAATATCCATCTATGTTGGTTCAGCACCATACAGAATGATGGTAGAGGATAAAGAAAGTCAGTCTAACTGTGATGAAAAGAGGGCTTTCAAGTCTTTCATGTTTCAGCAGGACTGTATACATTTCTGTGAACAACAAATGTGTTACAAGACCGGATGGCGCACAAGATCTGAGCCAACTTCATTGAAAATACCGGGACGAAGAGGACTACAAAGCGATCCTGACCGTACCAAGTACTTCGTTTTGAACTGGTCTCAGTTGAAGCCTCCGTCCACGGTAAAATGGTCTCGAGATGCACAAACGTTTGGTACTTCGTTTCCAGGTAGAATAGAACTATCATTGCCAGCAGTCTATACCTCATCACGCACAAATGTCAACGCTCTATCAAATTTATTGGATAACTGTATTGAAGAGGTTCTAAGACAGCGAATTTCAATGCACACCTGTCGTCTTCCCTTTAACGTTTGATTAATAATAAACTCAGGGTGATCACTTGTAGGCTCTTAAACAAAAGCTCCATTTAGGTTGCTCTGTACATGAAGATAATTTCCATACAGGTAAAATTCATGTACAGAGCAACCATATCGAACAACTGTTGTAACCTTTAGTATAAATTGTTTTAGCGTAAAGATTTTTGTCAATTGCGTTTGAGGAGCAACAAGCATCCCATTACTCCACGAACAACGAATTATTACTCTATGAGGTTTGATCTATTCTCCTCCAGCGACATAGCCAGAATTTTCTCAAAACAAAAAATTATAAATATATAAAGGGCAGAAGTTTTACATTTTTCTGCGCACCATTAAATTAAAGGGGTAGGAGTGATAGATCATTGTCCCAGAAATAATATTTTGTTAATTTTAAAAAAATCAATATTTTATTGGTCCAGAGCATTGGGTTTATTGATTTTTTCAAAATTTGTACACATAGTGCCGGTGGGATTCGAGGCTGCGACGGAAAGAGTTCGAGATGAAGAAGTAGAGGAACACTTGGAACTGTCGAGAAGAGATCCGACATGTTGGAAAAACATAGATAACGGGGATATTCATGTCAGGACATACCAGCACTGTATTCATATTCCGGAAGGGCACCGCGCTAATGTGTTCATGAAAACACGACAAGATATGCAGAGAATACATGAAATTGTTCACTATCTCTCCGCGGCATCATACTATCGAACAGAAGGATGCGCCATGGATGTTCTCAGGGAGAATATGTATATACCAAGTGATGGTGACGACATATGCATAGCAGCAGCATTGTTAAAGCCAGATGTAGCTGAGAAATTCTGGTTGAAGTCGAGAATGGACCTTATGCATCAGGGGTACTGCATCATTCCTGATATGTTTTCCTGTAGGCATTACCAACAATTGAAGATTGATATGAAGGAAGTATGTGGGGTCGATTGCTCGAGTGACTGGCATGAAGCCATTCGAGCATATTATGAAAATATGTTTAAGGAAAGCATCAGCATCATCAGTGGAGGAACAGGAGACAAGGTAGAAGCTG
>JBCDHL010000158.1:0-5656 GCA_038750095.1 Chlamydiota bacterium | reverse complement strand
TTTGGTTAAAGAGTGTCACAAGAAAAAAGTTGAGAGGATCACGACGTCTCTTCCGGTATTGAGAGGACTCAGCGATACGCAAGTGGCAAGAGGTTTTTCTGAAGGGATCTTGTTAACAAACTACCAATTTGAAAAAAATAAATCTGATAAAGACACTTGCTTGATAAAAGGTGTTTATTTGTTATCGGCGAGTAAAGCTGCACAACTGACGATCCGTGAGACAATCAAAATTTCCGGTGGTGTTAACTATACGCGTGATCTTGTTAATGATAATGCTGATGTGGTGACACCACAGTACCTTGTTAAGTGTGCAAGATCCTTATCACGGAAATATGGCAAACTATCGGCTACGATTTTCGACAAAAAAAGGTTAGAAAAAGAAAAGATGGGACTGATCCTTGCTGTCAATAGGGGGTCAGCAGGTGATCCGGCACTTATTATGATGAAGTATCGCGGGAATCCAAAATCTAAAGATCACACGGTAATTGTTGGAAAAGGAGTCACTTATGATACTGGTGGCCTCAACTTGAAGCCTACTGGTAGTATGGAGACAATGCGTTGCGATATGGGTGGTGCTGGCTCTGTGTTTGGTATTATGGAGGCTGTTGCAGCACTCGGAATGAAAGTGAATATAACTGGAGTCGTCCCTACAACTGAAAATGGCATAGATGCACACAGTTATAAGCCTGGTGACGTGTATGTAGGTTACTCAGGAAAAACTGTAGAGATTGGAAATACCGATGCAGAAGGTCGTTTGATTCTTGCTGATGCATTGGCGTATGTATCGAAGAAACTAAAACCTAGTCGTATTATCGATTTTGCGACCTTGACCGGAGCGATGGTTATCTCTCTTGGAAGGGTCTGTACGGGGATAATGGCGAATGATGATCGCCTCGCTGAGGAATTGGCGCGTGCAGGTGAGGAGACGTACGAGAGAGTTTGGAGACTTCCCCTTTTCGACGAATATCGCAAGCAATTGAAGTCTGACATTGCAGATATCAAAAATATAGGTGGGCGTGAAGGGGGCTCAATAACGGCGGCCTTCTTTTTAAAAGAGTTTGTTGGGGATATACCCTGGGCTCACCTCGACATAGCCGGGACGGCATTTGTTAGTAAAGCCGACGAGTATCGTCCTAAAAATGCCACAGGAGTTGGTGTACGTTTAATTGTCGAGTATCTCAAAAACCACTCTGGTAATAGCTAAAGCGAAAAATACTCTTCAAATAAATTATTTAGGTATGTACTTTATAGAAAAAAGAACTGAAAACTTCTCACGGCACATGAACATGAAAACAATAACTTATTTAGCATTATGCTTGTCGATCTTTGTAACACCTCTTATAGCAAAGACTTCGTCTGGTCCCGACTTTTTGGTGATCGGTGCACAAAAAAGTGGCACAAGTTCGTTGTATTATTACCTAACTAATCACCCACAGATCACAAAAGCTAAGGGGAAAGAGATCCATTATTTCAACAGGAATTTTTCAAAAGGAATTAAGTGGTATAAATCACAATTTCCTAAAAAAACAAAAAAAAGTGATTTTCTAACAGGTGAGGCAACTCCTGAATATCTTTTCTGTTCACAAATTCCCAAAATGGTTCACGACTTTTTTCCTAAGACCAAATTGATTGTCATTTTAAGGAATCCTGTTGATCGTGCCTTTTCGCATTATAAAAAGAATCATAGAAAGAATTTAAGAATGGGCAAAGAAAACCGCTCATTTGAGGAAGAGCTATCTACTGACCTGCAAATTCACGAAGAAAATAGTGCTAGTCTCCACGATGACGCCTATTACGGGGAAACAGGACTACTTAGAAGAGGCCTTTATCTTGAACAGATCAAGAGATATCTGAAGTTTTTTCCTAAAAAACAGCTGCACATTATTTTGACACGCGATTTAGAGAATGATCCCGAAAATACGATGAATCGACTTTTTCAATTCCTCAACTTACCGAACTACACGCAAAGTGAATATACAAGAGAAAATGTTGCAACTAATAATCAAATAACATTAGCACCCAAAACACGAAAATTTTTGGAAGATTTTTATAGGCCTTATAATGAAGAGCTACAAAACTACCTAAAAGAGGTATTAGAGCTGGATGTTACACTCGATTGGGACTAAAGCAATCAAGTTTTACAACTTTCTCCGTATTTTATCGTTTTTTTTGGTATTGCTTTTTTCAAAAACTTTGGAAGGAAAGACTCACTATAAATATGATGTTGCAATTTGTACAGTCTTCCGAAATGATGCAAGGTTTTTAAAGGAATGGATTGAATTTCACAAACTTTGCGGTGTCCAGCACTTTTGGCTATTCAATAATTTAAGTACAGATGACTACATGACTGTGCTTAACCCCTATATTGAAGATAAAACTGTGGATTTAATCGAATGGCCCTATGAATCGAATGACTGGAATCAATGGCATGAGATACAAAATAGCGCATTTGAAAAGGGAATTCAACTTGCAAAAGGAAAGGCTAAATGGTTAGCAATCATCGATTCAGATGAATTCCTTTTTCCCTCGAAAAAGAAGAGGCTCATTGATGTATTGAAACACTTTGAGAAGTATGGGGGTGTGTATGTAAATTGGCAAGTATTTGGCACATCGGGGGTAAAGCGTATTCCTTCTGATAAACTAATGATTGAAATGCTTGTCATGAAAACCGATAAAAATTTTATAAAAAATCGTGTTGGAAAATCCATTGTAAGACCGGAAAGAGTTTTAAAAGTACTTAATGCGCACCGCATGACATATGTTAAGGGTTTTTTCGAAGTTAATGAAAATAAGGTAAAACAGTCTTCTTTCAGCATGCATGCTACCAAAAAGACTCATATCGAAAAATTGCGAATCAATCACTATTGGTCACGTGATGAGGACTTTCTTCATAACCAAAAGCTTTCCCGACGATTTAAGGAGAAATCTGATAATTATAATCCTTTAATGGAAATTGAAAACCTCAGTTGTCATTATGATGGTACTATTCTTAGATTCGTCCCAATGCTGAAAAAGAAAATGGATCTATGAAATATAGGGATCATCCCAAAAAGTGGGTTGCCAATATCCATTTGTTAAATTTTCAAGTGTGACACCGATTAATCGAACAGCCTTTCCCTCTTTGTAGGATTCATATAGTAGGTCTTTTAGCGCTCGGCGAATTCGGTTTTCATTATTTGTATGTAGAGTGAAAGTTTTTGAGCGGGTGATGGTAAAAAAAGAGGAGTCTCTTAATTTGATCGAAACCCCGCGTGTACGCATTCTGTGTCTGTGAAGTTTAGCTACAGCCTGACTAATTTGTTGGTCTATGACTATTTCCAATTGCGCAATGTCATCGATATCCTGATTAAAAGTACTCTCTTTGCTGATGGACTTAGGTAGACGGTCCTGCCATTGCACAGCCTGAAAATCGATACCCATAGCACGTTGGTAGTAGCTATATCCCATGTGTCCGAATGTTTGAACGAGAGTGTCCATTCCAGCTTCCTGTAGGTGAGAGATTTGCGTATACCCCTCTTTTTTGAGGCGTTCCTGAGTTTTTTTGCCTATTCCAGGGATGACATTGACAGAAAGAGGAGCTAGGAAAGAAGCTTCGTCACCTTGAGGCACTTGTTTTAGACCGCATGGTTTGTGAGTGGAAGAGAGAATTTTTGCCACGAGCTTGTTGGTTGCGATTCCAATCGAACAAGTTAAGGCTGTGAGATTTTTAATTGAATGTTTGATCGCTTTTGCAATGGGTAGGGCAAGCTCAGCATACTTAGCGATTTTTGACATATCAAGGTAGGCTTCATCGATACTAACAACCTGAATATAAGGACAGTAATTTCTTAAAATCCCCATAACCTCTCTAGAAACCCCTAGGTAATGATGATGATCTACGGGAAGTACTACGGCTTTTGGGCAGCGGCGAAGCGCTTCGTTCATGGACATTGCTGAATGCACACCATATTCTCTAGCTTCGTAGGAGCAGGTAGATACGACTCCTCGGTCTGCGGGAGCTCCTCCGATTATAAGGGGCTTTCCTCTTAGATGGGGATGTCGTATAAGCTCTATAGACGCAAAAAAAGCGTCCATGTCGATATGAAAAATGATCGGCTCTACAGACATGATTTTTTAGGCGTATTCTAACAATATTGCTTATTTCCTGTCACCCATGTCGAAGCTATTCATTGGAGTTGGCATGAAATTTGTTTATATATCCGTAGATATGATATCATCTATCCTTTTCAGAACTAAATATTAATAATTTAAGAAAATGGAGGCTAGGATGGCCGAGAAAAAAAAGCTAGCAAAGAAAACAACTAAAGCTCCTGTTGCCAAAAAGACAGTGAAAAAAACTGCGACGAAAAAAGCTGTAGCAACAGTAGCAATTCCTAAGAGTGAGCGTGTTCAGACAGCTTGGGGATGGAAGCTTGCAAGGGAAAGAGAGCATGCTTCTAAGACGAAGTAAAAAAAAGTATTGATTTAACAGGTGGGTCTTTTATAGCCTAAGCATTGATAAGTAACTCTTGTTGACATGATGGCAAAAGACAAATTCCACCTTAAAACGTTAGTAATTGTGCAGGCGCGTATGGGATCCATGCGCCTTCCCGGAAAATCGATGAAAGAGATTCTGGGACGCCCTCTTTTATCTTTTCTTATCGAGCGTTTGCAAAGATGTGCTCATCATGATCGCATCATTGTTGCAACGACAAATCAGCCTTTAGATAAGCAAATTGTTGAATTTTGTCGTAGGGAGCATATTCATTGTTATATTGGTGATGAAAATGATGTTCTCGATCGTTACTTTCAAGCTTCACTGTCCGAAGGTGCCGATATTGTTGTTCGAGTTACTGGGGATTGCCCTCTCATAGATCCGACAATTGTCGATGAGGTTATCCGCTTTTTTGTCGATCACTATCCGAAATATGATTACGTATCAAACGTGATCGATAGAACGTATCCAAGAGGAATGGATGTCGAGGTGTTCTCTGCTAAATGTCTTGAAGCGATCAAGAGATATGCTGTTACACCCGATGAAAAAGAGCATGTCACCGCTTATGTTTTAAATCATAGAGACCGGTTTTCTACATACTCAATAAGAAGTAAGAAAGATTTATCAGACTTCAGATTAACCGTAGATACTGAAGAAGATTTTTTGCTTATAAAAACCATCATTGAAGAGCTGTATCCAACAAATAGCTTATTTGCTATGAAGGATATCCTCAAAGTGTTTCGTACTCATCCCGAATGGAAGGCGTTGAATGCACATATCAGACAAAAGGAAGGGGTTTCAAGAAAGTGAGTGGTATGGTGAGTCGTGATGAAATTGGATTTGAAATTGTCAGGCCGATAGAGAGCCATGCGATGCTCGTTATGAAGTGGAGAAATGACCCTGAAAGCCTTAAAGCATCTTTCCATCAGGAGCCAAAGATTTGGAACTATTTTTGGAAAGAGTTTAATGAAGAATATTTTAGCGTACCCGAATTGTTTCCTCTATTTATTACACATCAAGGAAGAAAGATAGGATTTTTGCGATTTCGTAATCAGAATGATCCGATAGATCCAAACAGAAAATGTTGTGAAGTCTCTATTAATATAGCTCCTGAGGTACGTGGAAAGGGGATTGGGAAGATTAGTTTACAGGAACTTAGAAAGATTGCTAAAAAGCGAAGTT
>JBCDHL010000157.1:0-5677 GCA_038750095.1 Chlamydiota bacterium | reverse complement strand
CTGAAGTGGACCATGCACTCCTTCAGAACTATGTCGAAGTGACTATTGCGAAACAAAATATGGTGCTTCTAGACTTAATCATGTCAAGTTTACCCGATCATTATTTAGAGTCACATCAAGAACTTTCTATAGCCTATAAAATAGCCAAAACACGACATAACAAACCTGTTAGCTACCTATTGGAAGATATTGACTTGACTAATGATCAAGAATTCTTTCTTGCCAAAATCCTGATACAAAACAATAGAAATGAAGACTCTAAAAAGCTGATAAAAAAAGTAGATAAAATTGAAAGCATGTCCAACCATGAACTGTTTAGCTACTCAAACATGTTGACTAATCTCAAACTTGATAATTATGGAGTTGAGGCTTTAAACGAAATAAAGCCATCAATATCAGAAGAGAAATTTGAACAGGCAATGGTCGTTTTTGATACTTCTAAAGGCAACAAAAGAAAAGTGATGGATTGGGTCAGATCAAATGAAACGGCCGAAGATCATCTTATAGAAGGACTCTTCTCTATCGCAGACAGAAATCATCATCGCTTACTTGCACTTGAATTAGCATTAGAACTTAACCAAAAAAATCAAAAAAATAAATCTTTGTTAGCTGTTGCTTTAGCAAAAATTGGGCAGTTCCAAACGGCAACAACAATGATCAATGAGCTTGCTAAAAATGATAAAAGTCTTAAAGATGAGGAACTCTTGGTTTTAGGCCTTGCTAATCAAAATGAAGATTACGGTGAAAGATACAGTAACCTTCTTGAAGAGGTTCTTCAAAAAAAACAGTTGTCTAAAAAACAGTTAAAAGGTGTAGGCTTTCAACTCTTGGCAAGTGAAGCAAATAAAAGTGCAGAATCAATTTTTTGGAATCTGGGTCAAAACAAACACTACAAAAGTGATGAAGTTCAAGGGTTACTAAGTAGTTGGGAAAAAGATCTAACAAATGACCGTGTAGAATGGATTCAAGAAAGAGCATTAGGTTCTTCTTCTGAAGAAAGTCACCTCTGGTTACAACACCTTTTGTGGAATGAAAAAGGAGAAGAGGTCTATTCATTTGTAAACGATCATATTACAGAATTAAAGTTAGAGGATAACAAAAACCTAGAAGTTGTTTTCGTCGAATCTGCCATCCAAAGTAAGAAAAAAGAAGGAATGATAACACATGTTCAGCACTTAGCCGAAAACGAAGTAGATGTGGAAAAACTACGGAAATATGCAGAATATGCCTCATTCTTTGGTGATAGTCAGTTAGCCTTAGAGCTCTATCATCGCATTCTAAAAAGTACTCCCGATGATTATAAAACCATCAAAGACATTGCCATCCTCTATTTTGCAATGGGAATATACGATCAAGCAAAGTTATACCTAAAAATAGCCATGACCTTTGATGAAACTGATTATATCGTTTACTTCTATTATGGCGAAACGATGCTTGTTGAGAAACGTCATAAATGTGCAAACCACTATTTTTATAAAGCACTGGGAAAACTATCTAAAATCAAAGATAAAAAACCAACGGATATAGCTATTGAAGGAGGGATTTATTTCAGACTTGGCTATCACTATGTTGCTTTGCAAAAATATAACCAAGCCATTCGAGAAGATCCTGAAAGTGAAATCATTAATTTCGAAAAAATGAACGTTCTCATAGATTTAGAGTGCTTTTGTTATGTTAAAAATAATTTATGGGGAAGCTGGTTGTCTCATAAGATAGAATACGACATGACCTCTCTATCAGAGGATTGGATCGCATTGCAAGTTTCAAGAATACAGTACTTGAAAAGGGTGTTTCGCTTCAGAGATGCAAAAGGCATTGTTTGTGATCTTCTAAGAACTTTTCCAGAAAAAGTTTCTACCCATATAACTGCAGCAGATTTAATGAATACATTAAATAAAAAACAAAAAGCTCTTCAGTTTATCTCTAAGGCAAGAACAATAGAACCTTATAATCAAAATTTAGATCTAATGGAACGAGAGGTGTTAACAAACTATTTGCCAAATGCTGTTTGCGGAAGAGAGTCTAAAGTTACAGATGATGTTGGAGATGAAGAGATATATCGCCTTTTTCTAGCAGCCCCATTATCCCGTAAAGATGTAAGGTGTGACTTACTGATTGAAGTAGACCATTTTGATCTTTTGGCCAAGTTAGATATTGAAAGCGGAAGAGGAATTCCAATAAAGGGAACAAGGGAGCGTTTTAGTTTAGGCCTTTTACATCCCTTCAAAAATGGGCTAGAGCTCAACGCAAGAATGTACTACTCCAATCCAAACGTAGGATTTGAAGCTCTTGGCAATTACGTAGACAACTTTGGTGGGTGGGATTTTATTCTCGCTTATAACAAGCCTGAGTGGGATTTTCTACAAACACTCGTTGACAGGGGAACGGTCAATAAAGTCCAAGTAATGAGAACCTTTCGGTGGATTCCGCGTTCTCTTATACAAGCACGAATTGTATCTAATCAGTACCACTTAGAGATACTAAAAAATGCTGCGGCTTACTCCCTCTTTGATTTTAGGTTAGACACTCAGCTTAACAATCCTAATCACTGGGTTTCAAAGTGTTTACTTGGGCGGAATACATTGTTAAATTGGAGTGTGCTATATGAATATGAAAAACCCCATCATAGTAAGTCATTTAACACTGTATTTGGTGTTGACGTCATTCCATTAGCCATTGAAGAAAGGAGCACCGTTCGAACTGCACTATATTATCAAAAAGAAATTGAGCACAAATTTACAATCAAAGGACATTACGGATATCTCTACAACTTTAAAACACTAGAGTGGAATAGTTATTATGGGGGTGGGTTTTTCATGAGGATTCCAAATAAACTTCACTTTGACGTATTTTATGAGTTTCTTCCTCCGGGAGGTAGTGCTACAACAGCAAATGCAACGAAGAAGATTTTTGTTGAAATTGGTGGTGATTACTAGATAGATCAATTTCTATCGGTGTATTTGCAATTTTGGATTGTGTTCTATATAATACTCTTTTGTTTTGTGAAATTCAATTATTTAATAAAGGTTAAGTCGATGATAAGTACGTCTCAAGACATGAAAAAGGAAGCACTACCCTTCACAGATTTAATGAATTCTCCTCCCATGGTTTTTTCATTCGGCGGACTTCCCTTCCCTAAAAATGAGAAAGAGGAAGTATTTCGAATTGTGATGGAAAAGCTTTTAGCATACGAATACGCTACAGCTGAGTTTGATGAACAAAAATACACCTTTAAGTTGTACCATCAAGAAAACGAAATCCAATCAATGATCGTTCATCTTAAACTAGACCAGTATTTTTACCCGAAGGGAATTAGTTATACTGAGTCACCTCTAAACACTTCATTTTGTGCAAGAAATGTTATTATGCGTCCAGAGAGTTCTGGGTATAAGGTTTTTAAGAAAGCTAAGATGAATTTATTGGCTGCGACAAAACCGTTTTATGCCTCACGAAAAGGCCATACAGTCACAGTTCTAGATCACGAACAAGTGCCTGAGGCGAAAGTTTTTTCTAGTTTTCTCAAGCAATATGAGGGAATCTGTATTGGTGAGTATTGTGATACAGGTTTCAATCCTAAGGCTAGGCTGATCGAAAATATGAAAGAGCTTTATAACCTGGGTGTTAGAACCCTGTATCTACAAGGAATCTTTTATGATTCTATGTATGCAGATCTTGCGTATTATAGGAAAATTCCTCCTCATATTGAGTTGTATTTACGTAAGCTTGATTGTCGTCATGGGAAGAGTTCTGAAGAATCTATTTTTTTGAGTTTGATTCGAAAAGCGCACCAAGTCGGTATAGATGTCGTTCCTATAGATACATCGCTTTCATTTGCTTGTGGCAAGCATAGGAAGTTAGGGGTTAGGTCTATAGAAGATAGAGTCAAGGCCATGAATTTTGTCGCAACACGTATCATCGAAGAAGAGCAAAAGAAAGTCCCTGGGAAATATGTTGCTTTGATGGGGATTACCCATTTGGTAGAGTATATTGAAGATGTTCCTGGTGTGAGTGAGCTTCTTGGAGTTCCTTCCTTGCTGTTCCAGGATGGAAAATATGAAATGTTAAACTACAACGAATCTTTTGAAACTCTTAGAAAGCCTGTTAGTCTTTTTCTCCAGAGAAAAGCCTGCGGTGAAAAGAAAAAAGAAAAAAGAAAGCGTCTTGAAGAGGAAGAGGTACGCGACTTAAAACGAGCAAAAAACTTAGAGTATACTGAATAAATTTGAAGAATGGGGATTTTGCTTTGAGAAAGCCGATTCTCAAAGTTAATTCGGTATAGAGCAATCCCCATTGAAATTTTAAAATATGATGCGCATATCTCATGCATCCGTTCAAGGATTGGTAAAGGGCTTCAAACTGAACGGACGCATTTTGAGTCTCACTCTTTAAGGTAAAATATACCGATCGGTATAGCTATTCGGAAATAATCTCACCTTCAAAAGTTGTTTTACTTGAATCTACCTTCACTTGAGCTTCGTGAGTAATATTACCGATTATTTTTCCTCCTATAAAAGTAACTTTACACTTTGTTTTACGTTTTTTGGATTTCTCGCTATTTTCAGATAGAGACTCTTTTTGTATTTGAATACCTGAGGAGGTTACTATTGCAGGAACACCATTAACCGACCCTATTGTACCAACTTTACAAATTCTGGTAATTTCACCTTTGAACTTCTTTGTTAAAGAACCTTGAACTAAAGAATTATTACTGTTTGCACTTAAGCTAGAACCGTCAACATACAGGTTAATCTGTGCACCGGGAATACTCATTGATGAACTATCTATGGATGAACCACTAAACCTTTCTGTGACCTTTATAGCAACTGAAGTAACAACAGAATCTGTAAGGTTGATAATCAACATATCATTCTTAGAAACGTTTATCTCTAGATGTTTGATGTTTGCTTGTTTTAAAGTCGAAGTTTTTGATAGCTCGACAAGGTCAAAACTCCCACCTACACAATCTACAGCCCCCATCAAAGAACGGACCTTTTCTGAAGATATGTTTGTTAAATTTAAGCCGTCTCTAGCTTCGAGCAAGTTAAAACGATCAGCACCCAACTTTTCTGAGATGGCTATTAACTCTCCCATGATTGACTTGATCTGATCCCCAGAACAATTTTTTATTGTGACATTACATTTGACTTCAACATCAGTTATTTTAGAATTTACCGCTTTGAAAGTTCCCAAACTTGATACAACTCTATCAACTTTTGAATTAATAAGCTCAACTCCATTTCTGGCTGCAATAAATTTAACCTTAGATTCTTTACTAAACAGTTTTCCCATGGTTACTTCAGCGTTATTTACTTCAGCATCTTTCAATCTGACATCATTTTTTCCTTTTACACTTTTAGCACTTGCATTGTTTAGGATGACCATTCCCATGGAGCTTATCACGTTTTCGGTTGATAAGTTTGAGATATGTACTCCCTCTCTTCCTTCAATATTTGGAAAATTTTTTTGCTCTCCATTCCAACCATTCCAAACAACATTTTCCATAGAAGAAGATACATTTGATGCACTACATTGATTCAATATAACGCCCTCTCTACCACAAACTTTATTCAGGGTGCAATTTGAAGCTTCAACTCTACCCATGGATGATTCAGTAAGATTGTGAACCGTAAAACCTTTTATGTTAAAACTATCTCGTTTTGTGTAATCGTTATGCACT
>JBCDHL010000156.1:0-5693 GCA_038750095.1 Chlamydiota bacterium | reverse complement strand
CTTAATAAACTTTTAAAAACAGCTGTTATTATATAGTTTAAAGATAAAAAAAGGAGATGGAGATGAGTTTTAATCCATTTAGTCCTTTCGGACGTTATAGCTTTAGTAGCCCAATTCGTTCAGATTCACCTAGCCCACCTCGTAAGGAATGTGATGAGCCGCCTATTGAATCTGCAGCGAATTCAATTTTAAACAACAATGATTCATTAGACCAGAATGAACGTGAAAATGAAACATGGATCGATAACCGCACTATGACTCCATTAAGGCTGAGCAGTAGTGATGATGAGCAAGTGAACTCCACTGATTTCTGGTCAACAACAGATTTTAGTAACGATAGTTTTGACAGTAATAGCGATCTTGCGTTGTCACCACAACCTCAAAGAATCCTCCCAGGAGTTCAACCAAGCCCAGCTTTATTCAGTAGAACACAATCCCAATCTAGTGGGCTATTGTTTGGCAACTCACACGAGAATGACCTAGAGGATGAGTTAGAAGAAAATTTTAGTTTCTCCGGGAACCGACAGGGCTCTCTCCCGCTGCTCTCTAAGAAACCTTCTATTGAATCAACTTCTTTTCTGTCTTCTGATAGTGATCACGTAGAGGAAGGGTTCATGGATGGTTTGAAAGGAGCGGCTAAAGATATTCCAGATGCTGCTTCATTAACCCTTATGTTCTTTTCTAGAGGACGAAGTGGTAGTAGAATACTAAGACCGAGAGCGCCAACCTCAGCTTCCTCAAGGGCTAACCCCTCTTCAAGGTCTACACAGACTTCCCAACCAAAAAATAGTGAAAAGGGAGCTAAAGAGATAAGGGAAGAAAGTAAAAGGAAAAACACTCTTCCAGAAGAAAATGTAAACAAGCCTAACAAAGATAAGGGCATTAAAAAGAGTACTGCAAGTGGCCCTACTAAATCCCAAGGGGGAAAAATAGGGAAGAAAGTCAAAACTGAAAGACACCATTCAAAAGTGGAAAGAGAGTCTCACCTAGGTGTTGAAAATGAAAAATCGAATTTCGTTGCCAGGATGAACAAGGCATTTAAAGAGTATCTTCATAAAAATGAAAATGAAATTTTGGGTAAAAAGAAAGTAGGAGATATAAATAATTACGAAGATTTTGAGGCAAGGTTTCTACGAGTTTTTGCTCGCGAAATCGTGAAGTCTCCTAGTACCGCTGTCGATCTTCTAGTTACAGCAATGGTGAGAAAACAGAAGTTTTTAAAAGGTGTTGAAAGTTCCGGTATCCCCATTCATCTAGCTGAAGGAGTCGCTAAGTTGATAGTGACAGCCTCAATGTCAACTTTGGTTGATTTGGCCAATTACGATGGGGTAACAAATCCTCGTGAAACAGAACAAAATTTGCCAGAAATTTGGAACAAGCAACTTGAAGCCAGAGCCGTTCATGCATTTAATGAGAGGTTTGATAAGATAGCAAATGAAAAAAACAAAGAATTTCTCATTGCAACTAAACCTATGGCTATGGAGATTCAGACAATCCTCCAAAATGAAAGTTTAGATGAAAACCTTAGAGGTCAACTTAAACAAAGGCTTGTAGAAAGAGGAAGGGTAATGGGTAATATAAATGCCGGATTCCCAAAAGATAACCTCATAGATAGTATCACAGATAAAAAGAAGGAAGAAAAACTCAAGTCTATTAGCAATATTTTGAGTGATAGCTTTATCAAAAACCTCACCGTTAATTCAGTTAAAAAGTTGATCGGTGTTCAAACAATGGTCACAGATAAGCTTGTTGGAGGTATAGTAACGGGAGTTGTTGAAACCATGTTAGGTAATGGTGAAGTGACACCTAAAGAAGTGGAAGAGTTTCTGCGAAAACAAGAAGAGAGTAATGTAGCCGATCCCGATGAAAGGGAGTTGATGTTAAAGATTGGTCACGAGATCGCACATGCACTTATTAAGAATATGCCTGATGACGATTTAGCTGACGCTATAGAAGGTATGATTCCTTGGGTGAGGGCAGGGGCTATTTTGTCTGATTCAGAAGAAATGAAAAAGGCCGTAGAACAACTTGTTGAAGAGAGTGAAAACGCCATCAGTGAAGATTTAAAGCACTGGACATTTGCAACTAAGCTGCAAATCGAAGAAGCCAATCACCAGCTACAAAAACAGCAAAATGAAAGAAAATCGCAGGGTTTTCAGAATTCAAAGCCTGGAGAAAGTAGCACTGATGACATCGCTGAGGAGTATTCTGGCAGATCCATAAATGGCCTTGCGCAACTCGTTCGTTCCGTTTCAAGTAACTTTGTTCCTTGGTTGGCACAAGAGTAAAACAAAATTTTTAACTTGTCTAAGTGTTGTTGGTTATGAATCTAGTTTCTTTTTGATCAGTTGATTTACAAGCTGGGGAGGCGCCTTGCCTCTCGACAGCTTCATCACTTGCCCAACAAGGAACCCAAAGGCCTTTTGTTTACCATTTTTATAATCTTCAATTGACCCTGGGTTTTCCTCAATCACTTGATCAACAAATACCTCAACTTCTCCTTGGTCGTCCAGGGGCTGGTAGTCAGGGTTTTCGTCTACAATTTTTTTGGGGGATTTTCCCGGTGATGCAACCATGTCATCGGCTACACATTTTGCTATTTTTCCATTAATCGTCCCATCGAAGATCATCGAGACTAGGTCTCCAATGTGTTCAGGTTCGATTTCTGTTTCATAGATTGCTTTACCACTTTCTTTTAGGCGACCTGCAAATTCTACAGTTATCCAGTTACATATATTGCGTGGATGGTTGCATCTTTCTAGCGCTTTTTCAAAATAGTCAGCTAGGGGTTTGTCGCTTGTCAGTACAAAAGCGCTCTCATGAGAAAGACTTAGTTCTTTTATATAACGGCGTTCACGCTGAAGCGGTAACTCGGGAAGTCCTGAGCGAATGGACTCGATGTAGTCTTCAGTCAGAATGATTGGTACGAGGTCTGGTTCAGGAAAATAGCGGTAGTCGTCAGCTTCCTCTTTTCGTCGCATTAAAACCGTCTGTTTTTTATCAGGATCCCAACGGTAGGTTGCTTGCTGGATCACCTCTCCAGGATCTTTATCGGGATTAGCGCGGTAGAGTTTGATCTGCCGTTTGATCTCTGATTCCAAAGCCATTCCCATAAATGTAAAAGAGTTCATGTTCTTGATCTCAATCTTATTGCGAAAGCCCTGCTCGCCTATTTTTCTAACAGAGACGTTGGCATCGAAACGAAGAGATCCTTCTTCCATGTTACAATCTGAAGCGTCGATATACTGAAGAATTGCCTTTACAGCTATTGCATAAGCCATCGCCTCTTCAGGGCTACGAATACAGGGTTTCGAAACAATTTCGATCAATGGAACACCTGCACGGTTGTAGTCCACACCGGCATATTTGGGAAAATGTTTCAGCATCCCCGCGTCATCTTCCAAGTGGACGCGGTCAATTTCAAACATCATTTCCTCTCCACTCACCTCCGCAACGACTGTGCCGCCAATAATAATGGGTTCATCATATTGAGTGATTTGAAAGTTTCTCGGACTGTCTGGATAAAAATAGGATTTCCTGTCAAATTTACTGAATTTTTGGACAGCAGCATTGATAGCGCACCCAAATTGGACAGCTTTTCTCACCGCCTCTTTGTTTAAAACAGGTAAGGCTCCAGGCTGTCCAGTACACACTTCAGTAATATTTGTGTTGGGATTGTCGCCAAATCGATTAGGAGCAACGCTGAAGAGTTTTGACTTCGTATTTAGCTCTGAATGAATTTCTAATCCGATAATGACTTCCCAATCTTTGTGATGACTCATGGTTGCTGCTCTCCTAATTAGCGAATTCTTCAGGGCTAGATTGATGATATGTCGTTTCTTTAAGGTAGGATGCTGCTACTGAAATGACTTCTACATCATGTTTTTGCGGGGCAATTAATTGCAGTCCGAGAGGTAAACCCTCATAGGAAAAACCTCCAGGAACGCTTATCGCAGGTAGTCCTGCCAGGTTACTAGATATTGTGTAAATGTCTTCGAGGTACATTTGCATGGGATCTTTGATCTCTCCCCGTTTAAATGCCGCCGACGTTGTTACAGGCGTAGCGACGATATCGCAGATCTCGAACGCTTGTTTGTATTTTTCGATTATTAGTGTCCGCACTTTTTGAGCTTTTTTGTAGTAAGCATCTTGATAGCCCGCGGAGAGGACGTATGTGCCCAGCATAATACGACGCTTGACCTCTGCACCATAACCTTCTTCTTTTGAAAAGTCGTAAACCTCTCTTAAATTTTTTGCATTTTCTGAGCGTAGTCCGTAACGCACTCCATCGAAGCGCGCAAGGTTTGTCGACGCTTCTGCTGTTGCCAATATATAATAGACTGCAATAGAATACTTTAAGATACTTAGGTCGATATCTACAATTTCTGCACCCAATTTTTTAAAAGTGTCTAAAGATTTATTGAATACCTCTTTTGAGTCATTGGATAGCCCCTCTAAAAACTGCCACGGAATCCCAATTTTTTTACCAGAAACCCCTTGATCCAGGCTACTATTATAGTCTTCTTCACCTTCAGGAATACTTGTCGAATCTCGTTCACAATGTTTTCCCAATACCTCCATCACAAGGGCAATATCTTCTGGAGACGTTGCAAAAGGACCAACTTGGTCAAGAGAAGATCCAAAAGCGACAAGACCAAATCGTGAAACCCGACCGTAAGTGGGTTTAAACCCTAAAATGCCTGTTAGAGCTGCAGGTTGCCGAATAGACCCTCCCGTGTCGCTCCCTAGAGAAATGGGACAAAGACGCGCAGAAACTGCTGCGGCAGAACCTCCGGAAGATCCTCCGGGCACACGCTCTAAATTCCAAGGATTGCGTGTTTCCATCAACGCTGAGTTTTCTGTGGAGGATCCCATTGCAAACTCATCGAGGTTCGTTTTTCCAAGGATAATAGCATCTTCTTCTTCGAGAATTTGGGTCACTGTTGCATCAAAAGGCGCACGGTAATTCGTCAGGAATTTCGAGGAACAAGTTGTGATTTCACCTTTTTTGTGGATATTGTCTTTAAGTGCGATCGGAATCCCGGCCAGTTTACCCATCTTTTCTCCTCGTGATTTTTTCTCATCAAGAGTCTGTGCGCGTTCACGTGCTTGTTCATGATAGATGGTGACAAAGGCTCCTATTTGCTCATTGTGCTTGTCGATTCGACGCAAAAAATAGTTAACGATTTCGAGAGCTGTTAGTTCGTTATTGAGGAACTTATTTTTGATTTCTTTACCAGTGAGGTGATGCATGATTCATGACTCCTGATTATCGGGTGTTGCTGATTTGCTAATGACCGGAGGAACACGAATCATTCCACTCGTTTGATCGGGGGAATTGCTAAGAAATACATCCCTCGGAAGGACTTCACCAATTTCATCTTCGCGCATAACGTTATGAATTTCAGGAAGTACATGATTACACGGTTGGACATTTTCAGTGTCGATTTCCTGAAGTTGATCAACATATTCGAGGATGTTTTCAAGGTCCTTAAGAAGAGACTCTTTTTCCTCTTCAGTGCAGTCAATGCGACACAGTTGTGTTAACTTTTCGATACTTTTTTTATCAAGATGGGACATGTAATCCTCATAGAGTAAATTGCAGTTCTATTAATAGATTATACTGAATGAAATTGGAAATTGCGCTTGATAGTTAGAGATTTTTACTTCTGACGAAGTGTGGAGATCGCAGG
>JBCDHL010000155.1:0-5712 GCA_038750095.1 Chlamydiota bacterium | reverse complement strand
TATTCCACTGGCTGGTCAAGCGGGTCCATAGATCGCGAAATTTGGGACTTTGATTCAAATGAAGGATAACACCATATGTCTCTCTGTCTAAATTTAAGGGAGCTGTTTGAAAATCTGTTTGATTATAAATAGCCAATATAAAAACCTCTAATAGAATGTTTATTATTATGCAATGAGATTAATTAATCAACAATTAACAAAGTTAAAAATTATAATTATACTGATTATGGATGAAAAATTGATATATGTGTTAAAAAAAATTTTATGATCGCAATATGTGTCGCGTGTTTTTTTAGATGAAGAAGAAATCACTTGGCTGAGGAATAAACACAAACAGGAAGGTAATGGAGGTGTGCGGGATTACGTGCCACTATTATTTTAGTGTCTGGATTAAACTTATCTCAAAGCGGCTAGTATTGACTTAATACAAACCCCTTTAAGATAATCCTATCCGGGAAGCTTTGAATTGAGTAGATTTGGGTGTCTTTGAATCGAAAGGAATATATTCTGCTATTCCGCATCAATGACAGATGGAATTTTTTTGATAAGTTTTGCCACCTCATCATATCTATTGATTCCCCATTGACTATCGATATGAAGAGTCGCGATCGGTGTTTTCTCGACAAGAAAATCTAACTTGAGTGGAATGCTTCCACGATTTTCGTGAATAACTTCTTTGATTTGTAGAATATGGCTCAATCTACTATTGTTAGCATCTAGCGTCACGCTCAACAACGATTTATCTTTTTTCTTTGGTTTAGGCTCCTCTTTTTTCTCTTTCTTATCTTTACCCGCAGCTTTAGCTCTTTGCGCTCGGGCGATGAACATTTTAGCTCGATCGAAAGCATTATCACACTCACATATCATCTGCTCATCAGCACGGTTTAAATCATCTAACCACTTGCAAGAAAGCCTTTCGTTGCCATCTTGCCGTTCGAGGTGGATGACGGTATAAAGGAGTTGATTTTCCAGCAGGAGGTGACTCTTCTCTTCATACATATCTGCCCAGACCGGCAATTCATATCGCGCCATGCCATCACTTACAACCAAAATCGCAAATTTTTTACCACTCTTTTGAGAGAGCCGTGTATTGACAACCTCAACAATTACAGCGGTACGGAAAACGGAATCGTTATCCATTTCAGGAACTTTTTTGAGAGGAACACAAGAGAGTCTCAGCAAAACATCTTTGAAAGCGTCCATCGGATGTCCCGTCAAAAAGAATCCCAGTAGTTCTTTTTCTTTAAGTAAGATATCCTGCTTCGAAGTATTATGCTTGACTTCCGGAGGTTTACTAAAACGGCTCTCTTCGGTCTCTCCCATCAGAGAGAACAGAGTCATAACACCTGCAGCTTCCTCTTTTTGCTCTTTAACAGCAGCGTCGTACATGACTTCAATACTTTCGAGCAATTGGTCACGCGACCAACCGGTGAAATCGAAACACCCAGCAAAGACGAGATTTTCCACAACTTTTTTGCCGACAGCTTTTTTGTCGATACGCTTAAAAAATTGGTAAAAATTTTCAAACGGCCCGTTTCTCTCTCGCTCCTTGATGATAGCTTCCACAACACCTGTTCCTACTCCTTTGATCCCAGACATTGCAAAGCGAATTCCCTCCTTCGAAGCGACAAAATTCTGCCCTGCTTCATTCACATCGGGTGGTAGCATTTTGATATCCATTGCCTGACATTCAGTGATGAACTTCGCTACTTTTGTGATATCGTCGCTGTCACAAGTGAGAAGTGCTGCCATCCACTCTTTTGGATAATTAGACTTGAGGTAAGCAGTCACATAGGAGACATATCCATAAGCAGCCGCGTGGGACTTGTTAAATCCGTAGGAAGCGAATTTTTCCATTTTATCAAATATCAGCGTCGCTGTTTCATCACTGATTCCATTATCCATAGCTCCTTGACGGAATTTTTCCCGTTCTTTTTCCATTTGGGCATGATCTTTCTTACCCATAGCCCGTCTAAGAACGTCACCTTCTCCAAGGGAGTAATTGGCAAGCTTCTGAGCGATCTGCATGACCTGCTCCTGATAAACCATAATACCGTAGGTCTCAGCAAGAATATCCTGCATCCACTCGTGGTCATATTCAATAGGCTCACGGCCATGCTTCCTGTTGATAAATGAAGGGATCATATCCATCGGACCAGGACGGTATAATGCGGCAACAGCGATGATCTCTTCAAACTTATCAAGGTGAAGTTGCTTCGCGAGATCTTGCATTCCACCAGATTCTAACTGGAAAACTCCTAAAGTTTTTCCTTGATTGAGAAGGTTAAATGCTGCTTCATTATCGAGAGGGAGGTCCACCCAATCCATTCGATTACCCGTCTTTTCAGCAATCGCATCGACACAAGTTTGTATAGCTGTTAATGTTTTTAGTCCCAAAAAATCAACCTTCAGCATACCAACGCTTTCGACCGGTTTCATGGAAAACTGCGTGACCGGCATTTCTGAGTCTTTGGCATTACAAAGAGGAATAAATTCGGTAAGAGGCTCACCACTGATAATAATTCCAGCCGCATGAATCCCTGTGTTCCTTATGGAACCTTCCAGGATTCGGGCAATATCGATAACACGGTGTGCTTCTTCATCATTTTCATATGTTGAACGAAGTTCAGGGTCCTTTTCCAAGGCTAGGTCGATAGTGATACCTAAATCATCAGGAATAAGCTTTGCGATTTCATTAACTTTTGCTAGAGGTACGCTTAGCACACGTCCAACATCTTTAATCGCCATCTTCGCCTTCATCGTACCGAAAGTAATGATTTGAGCAACGTTATCCTTCCCATATTTATTGAGCGTGTAGTTGATCACTTCTCCACGTTTGTCCATGCAGATATCTACGTCAATATCGGGGTATGATAAACGCTCTGGATTGATGAATCGTTCGAAAAAGAGATGGAAACGTAGCGGTTCTATATCGGTAATTCCGATGAGATATAGAACAATGGAGCCTGCTCCTGATCCCCTTCCTGGACCAACGGGGATACCTTCATTCTTTGCCCAGTTGATGAAATCCCAAACGATGAGGAGATAGTCACACATCCCTTTAGGGGCTATGATACTCATTTCGTATTCAAGACGCTCTCTTACAACTTGCATAGGCTCTTTGTTGGGGAACAATTCTTGAACTTTTGCCAGCCGTTCAGAATTATATCGCTTTGGGATTCCTTCTTCACAAAGGTGTCTGAGATATACCTCCACAGCTTGGGCTCGTTCTTCATCACTATAGGAACGACCTTGTAAAGATGGCGGTTCATAAATCGGGTAATGTTTATTAACAAAATCTATTTCGACATTGCACTTTTCCGCAATCAATAGTGTGTTGGCTAGAGCCACTGGTGTTTCTTTGAATAACTGCTCCATTTGTTGTGGAGATTTAAAATAGAACTCGTGGGAGGGATAAGTCTTTCGTTTAGGGTTTGCAACGCGGAATTTAGGGTTACCTTGTGAGTCTTTTTCCCAGATTTCGACAGGCTCACCAGACTGTACGTTTAGTAGTACCTCATGAGGCTGCCAATCTGCTCTATTCATATAATGTGAGTCGTTTGTCGCAACAATCGGAACCGAATATTCCTTGCCCAAGCTGATAATCGCCTGGTTCACTTTTTCCTGTTTACCCACATAGTCCTGATACTGTTGAATCAGCCAAGACTCCTGATACATTCCATCATTATTGCGATCTTCCTCACTCATTGGGTGAAACTGCAGCTCAAAATAATAGTCTTCGCCAAAGAGAGTTTTATACCACTTAATATGTTCTTTAACAGACTCCTCTGTTCCCTCAAGGATCTCAAATGCTAGGCGGCTGGCAAGCCCCCCTTCGATGCAAATCAGTCCCTCTCCATGTTTTTCTAAGGACTCCCTATCAATACGCGGAAAATAGTAGAAACCTTCGAGATAGCCGATAGATGAGAGTTTACAGAGGTTATGGTAACCATTATCATTTTTTGCCAAAAACACCGTGCTGTAGCTCGTACGTCCTTTACTTTCTCGCTTTTTCTCTGTACGAGAACGCGGAGCCACATACATGTCACACCCAATAATCGGCTTAACGCCCTCGGCTTTACACGCCTTATAAAATTCCACTGCACCAAAAAGGTTACCGTGATCCGTCAGGGCAACTGCGGGCATTCCATACTCCGCAGATTTTTTAGCAATAGCTTTGGTGGAAGTTAAAGAATCTAGAATAGAATATTGTGAGTGTGTGCGTAACGATACCCAAGAACTATCTGTTTTTATCATGATTTGTCAATCCTTAATTTATACCGATATGTCAACTTGAATCACAAATATGGTTTGAGAACAGCTCCTAGCTAGACTGTTTCAAGAGAAACCTCGAGCTCTTCCTCTTTAGTATTTTGAAGGTGAGGTGCTTTCACAACGTTCCAAAGAGGAAACAGTAGGATTGCTGCCGTCACACTACAAAAAGCTATAAAACAAAAATACCCATTCCAACCAAAATCTTGAGCAATTTTCCCTAACGGATAACCTGCACAAGCAGCCCCGATGTAAGCCATCCATCCAACAAACCCTGTTGATGTTGCCGCAGCCTGTTTATGCGACAATTCTGCAGCTGCCACACCGATTAACATTTGTGGTCCAAAGATAGTGAATCCTAACACAAACAGCATAGAAGAATCTAGCAAAGGATTTCCAGGAGGGATTTTCCAGAAAATAAATACCGAGGCCGCCACGCCTAAGGCAAACAATGCATTAACGGGCCCTCTTTTAGCTTTAAAGAGGTGATCCGAAGACCATCCGGCACATAAGCTACCAAAAAAGCCTCCCAAGTCAAACAATGAAACGGTACCATTTGCACTTATAGGAGTGTATTGCTTGGTTTCGATAAGAAATAAAGCTGTCCAGTCTGTAACACCAATACGTACAAAATAAATAAAAAAATAAGCAGCTGCAAGACACCAGATGTAACGATTTTTCAAAACATAATCAAATAAAATCTGTTTAGTCGTTAGCTCGTGCTCTTCTTCATCACGCTGATCTTCATCCATGTAATCATCACGATACTTTTCTATGGAAGGTAGACCAATAGATTGGGGGGTGTCTCGTAGTCGGTTAATGAGAAAAATCCCCCCCATTATACAAACTACACCAGGAATATACATGGCCCAGCGCCAACCAAGGTAATAAAGGCAAAATCCAGCTAGCCAAGGTATCAAGATTGAGCCAACATTATGGGAGACGTTCCATGTCGACCACCAAGAACCTCTTTCTGAGTGTGAGTACCAATGAGTCAGAAATTTAGCGCACGGAGGCCAACCAAAACCCTGAAACCACCCATTTAATCCCCAAAAGACCGCAAAGAGCACAATGGATGAAGATAAGCCAAAACAAATATTAATTACTCCTGTCATCATCAATCCAAAAGCCATGAAATATCTTGGATTTGACTTATCTGAAATGACGCCACTAGCAAATTTACTAAAAGCGTAGCTGATGGACAATACACTCCCTAGAAACCCAAGCTGTCCCTTGGTGAATCCCAGATCTGCAATCAGACCCGGAGCAGCAAAAGTAAAACTTTTTCTTGTAAAGTAAAAGAGAGCGTACCCGACCATTAAAGAGTAAAGGGTACGTATTCGCCAATGCTTATAGAGTTTATCAACAATCGCTTTGTCTTCGATTTCCTGAATGTGAGGGGCTGGCCTAAACCAAGCAAGGATAGAACTCATATTTGGG
>JBCDHL010000154.1:0-5720 GCA_038750095.1 Chlamydiota bacterium | reverse complement strand
GATTAATATTGATCGACTTACGATACCCAGGCTACGAGAGCTTTCTTTTTGACAAAAAACAAATTTTGAAACACGATCGGTATATTATGAATCACGCTTATTATAATAATAGAAATAGGAGTAATGATGGGTAAAAGGACCTGGCTGTTGATTCGCGGTCTAGCACATGAGCAAGAGCATTGGGGAAAATTTCGGGAGATGCTTCAGAAAAAATACCCTGATGATGAAATATTCGGAGTGGATTTACCTGGTGTTGGGGTGTACCATAAAGAAACAGCGCCGATTGGTCTCAAAGAAACCCTAAATATTGTACGAAATAATACGTTAGGGGAGATTCGGCCACCTTACTATATTATTTCGATGTCTTTTGGTTCAATGATTGCTATTGAATGGGCAAAAAGTCACCCTTCTGACATTACAGGAATCGTCGTTATGAATACGAGTATTGGAAAATATTCGCATTTTTATAATCGACTGCAATCAAAAACGTGGAGGTCGTTTCTCAAACGAGTGACCACCACTGACCCGGCAGAAATTGAAAAAATCATTCTATCGATCACCAGTTCAAAAACAGAGGGACTTGATGAGGTCGTTCAAGAGCGTGTAGAAATTCACAGAAAACGTCCGGTGACCATCGAAAATATTTTGCGACAGCTGGTTGCTGCAGCCATATACCGATCTGATGGAGAACCGCCATCTGTCCCTACTCTAATTTTAGCAGGGAAAGGAGATAGGTTGTGTGATCCCTCCTGCTCAAAGAAAATTTCCAATGAGTGGAATCTACCTTTGAGGGTGCACCCTACTGCTGGTCATGACCTAACTCTCGACGAGCCGGAGTGGGTTCTTGAGGAGATTTCTAAATGGGTCCAACAGGTTGTGACCAATGTAGCCAAACAAGTTGAAGATTCGGTATAAAAAAAAGACGACTATCCTCGAGATAGCCGCCTAATAATTTTTTCGTTTACCTTTCCTTGGTTTAGAAAGATACGTTAATTCTTCCCGAGATCGTAATGACATCTTCATCGATCGAAGAATTTTCTCTTAGCCTCTTGTTGACAACAACTTTAAGCTCAGGCTCAAAACATTCGTCCGGACACCGATCTTCTAGTTCGATCTCCTCAAGGGCTAGTGAGCAAGATTTTGGACTCACAATTACTTCTCCATGCCCCAAACGAGGCAGCTTGAGAGGGTGACTCAACAGATTTGACGCCTGCTTCCCTCCAAAACTCCTCCAAGCTTAGGGGGGCGCAAGAGCGAACGTCTCTTTGCTAGGGCTAGTAAACAAGATCCCTTCAATCGTTCAATCAATGATCAAGATTTCCCCTTTTGATCATCTTCCAAAGTGAAGGGTTCAATCGCCCGAATCCACAAATGAGACTTGTGGTTCATCGCCAAATGGCCTGTGTCAGCAGCCTCTAATAATTTTACAGACTCGCTTAAGAGTAAATCAGAATTTTTAGGTATTTACCTGCGGCGAGTGTTTGTTTTCTAATTTAAAATTTAATTCTCAAATGTCGTGGTTGTTGAGCTTTAAGCTACCTTTTATAAGGTGCTTATTTTTAAGAACTAATGTCACCTCCTTCCGGCTCGTTTCTCTGCCACAGTTTTCGAGAAGATCATTGTTTTTCCTCTATTTTTGAGGAAAAATATAGCAAAACGGCTATACGTTATTCATTTAACAAATAAAATAAATACTTGCAACTTTTAAGTAAATCTTTTTCTAAGTAGTCAGAAAAAAATGTAATTAATCAGTTTTTAGACCGATCGTGTTTCAAAATTTGGAATTTTGACTCACGATCGGTCTAACTCATTTTTCAGGGTTTTCTGGCGGTGGTCGATATAGTTTTTCAATGAGATAGTTCCGTTGGAAAAAAGATTTTCAAAAAGTGTACGCTGTTCGTTGGCGGTTGAAGAGAGCATAGCTTCTGGAGTGTAGAGTGTGGCATTGAGCTCTTCCCACGCTTTCAACTCTTCCTCTTTGTTGTCGAGGGCATTTTCCAGCATGGCAAGGCGTAAGAGGTTGTAGGTGGAAAGGGTCGTGATGTTGTTATCTTTTGTTGTTTTGTTAAGTTCTTCTTTCAGTTTTTGTGAGAGTGCAAGTGCTTGTGAATATTCAGCTTGCCCTATAAGAATGGTGATTTTCGCAAAGTTTTCGTGTAAGGGTAGGTTGTCTTTCGCGATACGTTTGAATGTTCTTTCTGCGTAGGGGATTGCTTCATTGGCGCGCTCTTTTGTTAGCAGAGCTTGTGCAATCATCGCATCATACTTTTCGTGAAGGTCAGGTCGGTTGGCAAGAATTGTGTTTAGCTGTTCGAAAGCCTCTTCGTGCTGGAGAGCGGTAATTTCAGCGTCGGCACTGATAAAAGTATTAAAATCTTTAGATGCATTCAAATAATCGTTTTCCGCTTTTGTCTGGTCGTTTGCACTCATTCGATAGATAAAAAAGAGAATGGCAAAGATTAGAGCGACAGCTGCAAGGATGTTCGTTGCATTTTTAGCGATCCATTGAAAGGCTGGATGGTCAGAAAGGTGATCGGCGAGGGACGGTTCTTTGGGATCAATAACGACGTTCAGTTTGTTTTTGGCCATGGTGAAAGATCTTTGCTTTTATTTGTCAATAAAGAATACGATGCCTATTATAATCAATTAGTGCGTTCACTAGCAAGATTTTTTTCCGGAGATTTTTATGATCGCTATAGAACAAGAGCTCCAAATTAAAGAAGTTCAATTACAAAATGTGCGTGTGAATCCGCATCAACCTCGCAGACATTTTTCTTCTCATGAACTTGAAGAGCTGGCTGAATCTATTGAAGAAGTCGGGTTGATTCATCCTCCTCTTGTCCGTTCCGTTGATAACGAAGAAGGAATGTATGAGCTCATTTCAGGAGAACGTCGCTATAGAGCTTGTCAGCTGGCTGGACTGGTCACAATACCGGTAATCATCCGCTCGAGTAGCGAGTTGATGTCCGCTCAGCAAGCACTTGTGGAAAATATTCAGCGAGTCGATTTGAATCCTCTTGAAATCGCTAAAGCTCTGAAGTCTTTAATTAACGATTTCGGACTCAACCAAGAGCAACTTGCTCATCGTGTCGGAAAAAACCGGTCGACGGTTGCTAATTATCTGAGGCTTCTTTCTCTTCCAAGGGGAATTCAAGAAAGTATTGATTCTGGAAAAATTACGATGGGGCATGCAAAAGCTATTTTATCCATGTCGGGGTTTGAGAGACAGGGATTATTGCATGATTTGATTCTGCGTGACGACCTCAATGTGCGGGAAGCAGAGCAAGCGGCGCAGCGCATTCAGCAAAAAGAGAAAAAGAAAAAACTTGTCCATGCCAACAGAGATTTTGTGTTGGAGCAATTAGCTGAGAAAATACAGGCTAAGTTAGGGACAAAGGTAAACATCGTGGGCAAAGGTAAAAAAGGGCGGATTTCTATTGACTACTACAATTTGGACGACTTGGACCGTTTGCTCGCTATTTTTGGTGTAGATGACTTGTAGGTAAGACCGTGGAGCTTCAGTATTATTTTTATTTATTTATCATTGGGACGTTACTTTACTTTTGTATTATTATCTTTGCGATCATTCGTATGGATCCTGATTATTTCATCAGGGATAAGTCTGTTAAGCCAACGAGAACCAATCACCCCTATTTGTGGTGGGTGGTTAAGTTGATAAAAAATATTATTGGTATCGGACTTGTAATTGTCGGTTTTCTGATGCTTGTTTTACCTGGTCAGGGGGTGTTGACAATCTTCATGGGTTTGCTGTTTATGGACTTTCCTGGCAAGCGTAAGCTTGAAATTTCTTTGACGCATCGTCCGGGTATTCAAAAAATCATTGACGAGATTCGTCTCAAGGCTAATCGCCCACCGATCAAGTGGACTTAGACATTCTGTGTTTATCTGTTTCTGAGGTTTTCTTTGACACCAAAGCTCGCAATGACTCCTTCACCAGTTGCGGCGGCAACTTGTGCAATGGCGCCCTCACGCACATCACCGGCAGCGAAAGTTCCTGGTAGGGAAGTTTCAACGGAACTTGGTTGTGAGGTAATGAATCCTTTTTCGTTTAAATCCACTGTACCCTCCACAAAAG
Organism: Chlamydiota bacterium; assembly: GCA_038750095.1. Classification (GTDB taxonomy): domain Bacteria; phylum Chlamydiota; class Chlamydiia; order Chlamydiales; family Criblamydiaceae; genus JAJFMC01. Next base: position 1,624 of record JBCDHL010000154.1, on the reverse strand, counting down.
ACGTGTTGGGTACGAGTCCAATGAAGATAAATACACCATCAGCATGGATGATTTTTTCCTCACCACTTTCATTATCTTTAACTTTGAGACCCTTAAATTGATCTTTCTCATCGCCAAGAAACTCTAAACATGTTTTGTCCATGTGGGCAGTCATGTTCTCTCTTGAAGCGAGTTTCGTTTTGTAGGTAGATGTTGCGGAAAATTCTTTTTTTCGATGAACAACATCTACATGTTCACACATTTCACTCAGATAAATCGCTTCTTCTAGAGCACTGTTTCCACCACCTATGACGATGACGTGTTTATTTCTGTAGAAAGGACCATCACAAGTTGCGCAAAAATGAATTCCAGAACCAATTAGCTCCTCTTCCCCGGGTATATTGAGACGACGATACGTTGATCCAGTGGCAATAACGATGCTTTTACCGTGATACTGTCCGAGGTTTGTCTCAAGAATAAAATTCTGTCCCTCTTTCTTGATTTCTTTTACCTCATATCCTTCCTTGATTTCGGCTCCTACAATTTTAGCTTGTTGAGCCATTTTATCCATAAGCTCAGGTCCTGAGATGCTTGTGAACCCAGGGTAGTTTTCAATTTTTTTTGTGATAAAGGCATTTCCACCAATATTGCGTTTTTCGAGTATGACTGTAGAAAATTTTTCTCTCTGCAAATAGATAGACGTTGTTAAACCCGCAGCTCCAGCTCCGATAATGACACAGTCATAGAGTTTATTTTCTTTTACCTCCTCTAACTTTAAAACTTTTTGAAGGACGTTATTCGGAGGGTTGGTGAGTTGCTCGCCATTGATCAGAAGAGTAGGGATAATACGTTTCCCGTTATTTAATCTTTCAACTTCCTCGGACGCCCAGGCGTGCTGATCAATGGAGATAAATAGGTAGTTCACTCCATGACTGTCAAGGTATGATTTGGCTCGTTTGCAGTCGGGACACCAGTCAGCTCCGTAGAGAATCACTTGACCGGAAGAATTGAGACCTAATACATTGGCAAGGGTCTGATTGTCAGGGTTGGAGTATGTGGCATTAAGTATATTGAAAGTTGGAATGATCCGCTTTCCGTTGTTGATTGTTTCGACTGTTCTGACGTGAGACTCATCAACTTCAATGTCATGGTATTCGTACTCAACGTGATGTTCTTTGAGAAACGCTTTTGCGCGATTGCAGTCGGGACACCATTGGGCGCCGTACATTTTGATATGCTGCTTGATCATTTCCTTCGTTCCTTCCTTCTATCTGAGCTTGGAGTAGCTTGTTTGGGTATGAATTCAAAGATATATATTGTGAGTCGTTTAATGCATAGGAAAAATAGGATGATATTATACCGGTGGTGTTTCAAAATTTGCGCATGGTTCAAACTGAGGTAACATTTTTCGTGTCCGATACCGAGTCATTGTCTGAGACCCGAAATTCGCGATAATTTTTCGACACGTTTCTAATAGTTATTCAAAAATGTGCTTTTCGTAAACTTTATGGCTGAGATTTTTTACCTAACGGAATCGCGGAAGCGATTTAAAGGGTAAAAGCCGCGTGCAAAGAAAAGGGCGGGAAGCCTGAACTGCAGCTAGGGGTAAAAGTACTAATAATATCAAAGCCACGGATGTGGCGTC
>JBCDHL010000153.1:0-5754 GCA_038750095.1 Chlamydiota bacterium | reverse complement strand
CTTCAAGAATCAGGATTCAAAATTCTATTTTGTCTCTATAATGATTATTAGGTATGCTAAGTAAAACTACAATGGGTCTATAGATCATGATTACTAAATTACGAGAACGCTGGAAATCTGTTCTTTTATTTTTTGTTTACTTAATTATTGTTGCGGCACTAACAAGAATTCTCTTTTTAGTATCACAAGAATGTCTCCATTGTGAACAGACTGCGCTTATCCTTTCAGGCACTGGTTATGGTGACGAAGGGTTTGGTTCTGTTTGGCAACAGCTTGTTCATCGAGTCCAAGTACAACCATTTAATTTTGTTTCTCTTATTTTATTTTGCTGCGCAATTATCCATACATTTGTTGCTCCTAAGATCCATCAGCTCTCTGAAAAGATGCGCCAGCGTAATGTTGAAAAAGGTTTAGATGTTGTTGATACTTTCCCTGTAGAAATTATGCGTTTTATGGGTGAAATTGAAGTCATCTTCGGTATATGGGTGATGCCTCTATTACTTGCCATGACTTTTTATTATAACTGGAACGTTGCTCTCAACTACGTTTCGGGGTTGGAATATACTGAAGCGGCATTTGTCGTTGTCATCATGGCAGTCGCCTCCTCACGTCCTATCGTTCACCTTGCTGAGCAATGCATGAAGTTCATTGCCCGTTTGGGTGGAGAAACCGTACATATATGGTGGTGGAGTATTCTTACAATAGGCCCACTTTCGGGTTCTTTAATTACTGAACCCGGTGCGATGACTATTTCTGCTTTGCTTCTTGGTAAACAGTTTTATAAGTACAAGCCAAGTAGTAAATTGGCCTACGCAACCTTGGGTCTACTTTTTGTTAATGTTTCTGTTGGAGGTGTTTTCACCAGTTTTGCAGCACCTCCGGTCCTAATGGTGAGCAAGGCTTGGGGGTGGAGCACATCCTTTATGTTCATGAATTTTGGAGTAAAAGCCGTTTTGGGGATCCTTATCAGTAATATATTATACTTTTTCTTTTTTAGAGGAGAGCTCAATTCTTTGGAAAAGAAACGACGCGCTACTTTAGAGCAGGAAGGAAATCTCGAGCATAAAAATCAAGGTATTCCATTTTGGATAAGCCTTGTTCATATTGTTTTTCTCGCATGGATTGTTGTTCATAGCCATTTTCCAGTTATGTTCATTGGTTCTTTTTTAATTTTTGTCGGTTTCCATCGTGCAACCTTGTATTATCAGAATAATTTAACATTAAAAACTCCAATACTTGTCGGGTTTTTCTTGGCGGGTCTCGTGGTACATGGTAGCTTACAAGCGTGGTGGATCACACCTATCCTAGGAAATCTAAGTTGTGAAATGTTGATGACGATGTCGACAATTCTGACCGCATTTAATGACAACGCAGAAATTACCTTTCTAGCATCGCTAATCCCGACATTTGATGCAGCCATGAAATATGCTGTTGTTGCTGGAGCTGTAACAGGTGGTGGATTAACGGTGATTGCGAATGCGCCAAACCCATTGGGTCAGGCATTGTTAGGGAAGTTTTTTCCTGAGGGAATTCGACCATCAAGTCTTTTCTTTGCAGCTCTTATTCCTACAATCATTGTGGGAATGTCTTTTTGGTTATTGCGATCTTATTCCTGCGGATAAGTCTAATGGAAAGAATTGATACTAGCATTTTTCGGACTCAACAAGTACACTGCCAATGTGAACTTAAAAAATAAATTTTAGAATCATGATCGGTATAAGGGTCATGATCTTGAAAATATGAGATAAAAATATGGTGCAGTTACTTACTTGTATCTTTCTTTTCTTTTGTTGTTTGATCCCTAATAAAGGGGTATCAGCCATTCCTGCTGATATAAGTTTTGTCATCATCGACCTCAAATATAATGAAAAAGATGGAGTAAAAATTTGTGAGGTGCAAGAAGCAATCGGTTCCAGGTTTTTTGGCGTCGAGTTTTTAAGCCAAAAGAAGGGGGAGGTGGCAGAAAGGTTAACTGATATTCTCGCAAGATATACACACCGCTTGTGGTATTACACTCCTGGCATAAGCCAAGAATTTTTACCTCTGTTTAGGAATAGCTTCAATTGCAAAGGAATATTTTCTATCAATGGGTTATTAAAGGATAAATCTTTCACAAAATACAACAAAAAAAGGGTTAAATCACCCTTTTCACTCTCGGATTATCATGGTATCATTGTATCTCACTACGAACATTTATCTCCTGCTTTCGTGAGTAAGATGAAAGGAGTACTGATCCTTAACAAGGCTTTCCTTCCCCATTTTGGTAGCTCTTGTTGTACTGATAAACTGCCAATGAGCCTTTTGTTTGATCATGATAAGGAACTAAAAGCTTTAAAACCTAAGTGGAAGCTTTATGAAAAACAGTACTCAAAAGAATTTGTAGACGAAATCTTGAATGATTTTTCCACAGACTATCTTGTGATCAAACCACGAATAGCTTCTAGAGGAAGGGGAGTATTAATCATCCGAAGAAATCAGTTAGATGAAACTCTTCAGTATATTTTCGGTGATTGTCCCAAACTTACCTCAGACCCCGATAACTCTTATCACTATTGGGATTACGACCAACGCCCTGATTTTTTGGTGGAAGAGTTTTACCAGTCGACTCCTGTAACAGTGAGTCATCTTGGTAATAAGCCATATGACGGAACAGTTCGCATTCCAACAGTATTTACTTACAATCAGGGTAAAGTTGATGTTGATTTTCTTTACATTTTCTGGAAGTTTCCCCGAAAGTCATTAGACGATGATGGAACATTAACCGAAACCCATAAGTCTTTTAGTGGCTCACAAGATCATTTTGAGCTTGTTGACCCTAAAACTAAAGCTAATATCGAAATTCAAATAAAAGAACCTCTTCTTAAGCTATACCAACGACTTGTCCAATAATAGACTTTAAAAAGGTTTGAATATCCAAAACATTGCAGCCATAATAATTGTCGGTGTTATAGCCGCCAAGAACAACCCTCCAGTAGAAACCCCTTGATGAAAATGTTTGCTAAGGAGTGCTTGGCCTAAGGGGTTGGGAGCGTTCGCGATCACGGTTAAGCCTCCTCCCGTTACCGCTCCTGCAACAACTGCATACTTCATGGCATCTGTAAAGTTTGGAATCAATGAAGCTAAAAAGGTGATCTCCGCATTATCAGTAAAAGCTGTAAGAGTTGTTGAAAGTATCATCAAAACAGAGTCGTTTACATGGCCCAAGATGGGAGAAATCCACCAGCCTTGTAAGTTTCCATGGACGATAAGGCCGGCTAAGAAAAAACCCACCAATATTGGGGTTCGTAACTGAAGGTTGGTTTGGTAGGGAAGGGTCGCCCTCTGAAAACCGAGGAACAACATAAACGAACCAATAAATATTACGGGGAAGTGCCCGTGAACAACGGTCCATGCTAAAAAGACAAGGTTGACCAAAGTGATCCAAAAAGGGGTTTTTCTATCTCTTTCCTCCTGCTTGACTTCTTCTTTAATGTGAAGTTGCCTGTTGGCTTCTAATTTTTCCAGGGCCTGTCTGAATATTAAGTAGTATAGGGCGTTGGCACATAAGATGCCTAATCCCGCTTTCCACCCAAAATTGGTCATCATGAATGAGGTATTCCATTCCCAAGGACCACTCACCATTAACACCGGAGGCGCTGCAAAACTCGTGAACACTCCTCCCACAGAGACATTGACAAATAGTAAGCCTAAAGTGGCATAGGCAAATTTTGGATCCGGGCGATACCGGTAGAAATGGTTACTAAGCATGAGAGCAGAAATAGTCATTGCTCCAGGTTCTGTGATTAATGATCCGGCTAAAGGGCCTACGGTCAAAATTGTCCACCACCAAGAACGCACATTGCCGCCACCAAGCCTAGCAATGTAATGGAGGCAGTCTTCGGCTAGCTGCACAACAGGTTTGGTTGATGTAATTGTCATCACGACCACCACAAATAGTGGTTCGGTATAATCCAAAGTGTTTAGGTAATTAATTGTAGTGGCCCAGTCAAAGTATGAGGTCATTGTTAAGGCTAGGGGAATTACCCAAATACCAAAAATGACTTCTACTTCCCCCATAAATCGTAGGATCTCGACGCCAAAACTATCAACAATTTCTTTGTTTTGTTTTAAATTCCGAAGCCGTAATTTTTCCGATAGTAAGTTAAAGTTATGGGAAAACAGAGTGTGAAAGATCGCACAGGCGAAAATAGCAAATGCTGGAATGTTGAAGGGTTGGATAGCAATACGATATTCTAATTGTTCTCGTGCTGATTGGAGGTTCGTATCATTATATTCCGTTGGTTTGACAATGAGGTTGTGTGTCGACTCATAATGGGAGGTTTCCTGACTAGCTAAGTAGAGCATCTCTGATAACGCAGCGATGAGCAAGAGATAGCAGATAAAAATAATGACGGACTTCCACCGTGGAGCGTTAGCTGGCATTTCAATATACTAATGTTAATTAAAACTTTTAATTTTAATATAACGTTTGGAGCCAGAAAAACGCAAGGGCCTTCAATTTTGACTCGTTTGACGAAGTGATCGAGTGACGCCATAAGCAAAGTAGAAGTTCCAGCTCAAATATAAAAAAAGTTTAAGAAAAGGCTGCTTCCATTCATAGTGGGGAAGAACTCTCTGATCTTCTTCTCTCGCCTCCAATCGTGCCATATTAAAAGCGAATGCTCCTTGACTGACTAAATCCTTCCCCTCCTTAGATTCACCTGCCCACTCTGTAACCAAGTAGCGATCCCAGGCTTCTTTCAATTCTTTCTTTTGCTCGTTGATGGTTGGACTAAGAGGTTTCTGAAGGTAATGATCAACCAGATAGTCCTCAATTGGAAAGAGCTGCTGTTCGTTCGATATTGGCTTACTCGGATAAAATAGAAAACTGTCGATTGCATATAGGATCGTTACGAGGGGGATCATCCAAACAGCAAGCTTTGCCCCTTCAACTTTCTTCAGCAGCATAATTGGGACGATTACTGAAAGAAAAACCCAGGCCAGCTTAAAAGGAGGCATGTCCATAAAGAAAACCCGCAAAGCTTCTGACAGCTTCACTCCAAAACTTCGATGACCGAAAGCCATTAATTCTTGGTAACTTTCAATTACTTCATCTTGCTTTGTAGCACTTAACTCATGAAATAAGTGATGATTCATGATCGATTGATAGAGCGATTGCTGCTCCCTAACTTCAAAAACCTCACCCAAAAAGGGGGCCCCTAAATTGTAGCAGATAACAGAAAAGGCGATGCATAACTGTAGAATTGCTAGAACCCTGGCCTTTGTTGGAATGAATGTACCGGGTGGGAAATGTCGCTTCTTCTTAGGTTTTTTGAACATGTTGGCCTCTTGTTAACGGATAATTTTTCCGAAAATCTACATGAACCGTTAATAAAATACAAAAGGCCCAGAGCCGAGTCTTGAACTTTTTTGGGTATGAATTGAGAAGATAAGGCTTATTTGCTGATTTTAAAAATGAATCTATATGAAAATGCCCCCTTTTTCTCTTTTTTTCACTTTTTTCATTTTTTTTGCAAAAACCCCTTGCAGAAAACATTGTCGATTGGCTATATTCTTACATGTCTTCAGCAACAAAGGTTGAAGAAAAGTGAAGCTCAAAAGCGACACACGAACGATGTTTTGACAGTAACAAATTGACAATGTGCAAGCATAATGGTGATTGTGTTTGTGCGTGGTAAACTACTCAAATTGATGTAGTTTCCCTTTATACAATTCTATACAACCAAATTTTCAAAAGTTTTATTTTTCTTTGAG
>JBCDHL010000152.1:0-5758 GCA_038750095.1 Chlamydiota bacterium | reverse complement strand
TCATTGTATTTCTCTCTCTTTGTTTTTTTTATTTGTTATATGGTAATGTTTATTATTAATAAATGTAAAGTGAAAATGTTTGTTTTATTAATTCTAAGTTGAAAATGTTATAGAGAGTTTGTGTATCGATAGTTTTTTAATATTTGGTTTTTGGCAAAGAGAAAGCTCCCGATTCTTGAAGTTATACTGAATGAAATGGGGAGTTTGTCTGGGTTTCAGAGATCGGTCAGATTAAGGAAAATAAACTAAAGAGTAAACTTGTCTATTGATTGAGACCCATTAAATCCAAAGTGTCATTCACGATCGGTATAACTCAAATATTTACTAACAGGAAGTCAATAGCACCAGTTTACCTACTGTTTTTCCTGACTCGAGATCTTTGTGTGCCTGAGCAACGTTTTCTAAGTTATAGGCCGTTACAGTAGGAGGGTGTATTTTCTCTTCATCCAGCCAAGTAAACATTTGATTGATGAATTCTTGAAAGAGATCAACTTTGTCAAATAGGTAGCTGAGGTTAAATCCCAGCACCCCATGGTTGTCTGTGGTTAGGTTTAGTGGATTGAAACGCGGTGTGCGGAGGTAATTCCAAACAATTTTGAGCCAGTTTGGTCTTCCTCGCCCTTTTGAAAGCATGGTGTGGAATCCGTAGACAACAATTTTACCGCCAGGAGCTAGGTGTTGGTAGCCCTCTTTTAAAGTTTCTCGACCATTGGCATCTAGGATCACATCAAATCCTTTTGGAGCCAGTCTTTCGGCATTTTCCCAAAGGTTGCTTGTCGATTTATCGATCACTGCGTCGGCTCCAAGTTCTTCAACAAACTTTACCTTTTCTGATGAACCGACCACCCCGATCACTTCACAGCCAATAGCCTTACTCAGCTGTACCAGAGCAGAACCTACACCGCCAGCGGCACTATGTACTAATATCGTTGATTTGGGACGGGGATGGGTCAGCTCAATCAAACCATAGTATGCCGTAAGAAATACTCCTGGAAAGGCAGCACCCTCTTCAAAAGACATCGATTTTGGTAGGGCGAAAACCTGGCATTCCGGTACTACGAGGTGAGAGGTGTAGCCTCCAAATCGGGTGATGGCGATCACTTTATCACCAACCTGATAATTATTGACATTTTCACCGACCTCCAGAACTTCTCCTGAGACTTCGAAACCCGGAGTGATGGGCCAACCTTCATATACTTTTGCTGAACGGTAGATTCCCATTCTTACACAGCAATCCGCAAAATTCACGCCACAAGCTTTGCAGCCTATTAGGACTTCTCCTTCCTCAGGTTGGGGCATTGGGTATGACTTTAATTGAAGTCGTTCATAGCCTCCCGGTTTGTCAACAACAACTCGCTTCATCGTGGGACCTTGCCTTGTAGGTATGTTCGTTCAGAAAATGTTCAAATTCGAGACTATAATGAGCTACTCATATTTTTTACAGAATTATACCAATCGTGATGAGGATTATCTATTTTCCAATTTATGACCTCTCGTGTATACTTGTTAATCAATACGTAAAAAAGGATGTTAAGAATGTTAGATATCAAAGAACTGCGTAATCAACCTGAAGAGGTAAAAAATAAAATTTTATCTAAGGATCCTGAAGCTAACGTCGATATTGTGATCGAATTGGATACAAAAGTCCGAGAGCTCAAGACAGAGGTGGAGCAGCTTAAGTCGCAACGTAATGATTTTTCGAAAAAAATTGGCGAGAAAAAGCGAGCAGGTGAGGATGCTTGTGAGTTGATGGAGCAGGTTTCTGGTATCTCCGAAAAGGTTCATGCGATGGACGCACAAATCGGACCTCTGGAAGAGCAATTCACATACGAATTGTCCAAATTGCCAAACCTTCCTATGGACGATGTGAAGGTTTCTCCAGATCCTCTTGATAACGTCGTGGTCAAAGATTGGGGAAAAAAGCCGCAGTTTGATTTCGATTACAAACATCACTTGGAATTGAATGAGAAACTTAAACTTTTTGATTTCGAGCGTGGAGCGAAAATTTCAGGGACAGGTTGGCCGGTTTATAGCAACATGGGTGCTCGTCTTGAGTGGGCATTGATCAATTATATGATCGAAGTTCACATCAACAATGGCTTTACTCAGTGGATGCCGCCTGCTCTGGTAAGAGAAGATGCTCTTTATGGCTCAGGTCAGCTTCCAAAGTTTGAGAATCAGCAGTTTAAAATATCCGACGACGACTATCAATTGTGGCTAATACCGACAGCAGAAGTTCCACTCAACGGCCTCCACATGAACGAGATTCTTTCCGAAGATGAACTGCCAATGAGATATGTAGCCTATACGCCTTGTTTCCGGAGAGAAGCTGGTGCTGCGGGAAAACAGGAGCGTGGACTGATCAGAATGCACCAGTTCAATAAAGTAGAAATGTTCTGTTTTACAAAACCTGAAGATAGCGAAGCGATGTTTGATGCAATGGTACAAAGTGCAGAAAGTATCCTTGAAGGACTAGGTCTCCATTACCGAACGATGCTTCTCGTGACGGGAGATATGTCATTTCCATCAACGAAAACAATCGATATCGAAGTGTTCCTTCCAGGGCAAGACAAAGAGGGGAAGAAAGCCTATTATGAGGTCTCTTCTATATCCAACTGTACAGACTTCCAGGCGCGACGTTCGAATATACGATTCCGTCGTGGACAGGGTAAACCAGAATTTGTGCATACACTAAATGGTTCCGGGTTAGCAACATCACGATTGATGGTGGGGCTTCTTGAAAATAATCAAAACCCTGACGGTTCCGTAAATATCCCTACTGTGCTAAGTAAGTATCTTGGTGGGATCTCAAAGCTGGAGCCTACCGTTTAGTTCTTTAAGGGGGTGTAATGACAAAAGAAGAAGAGCAGCGAATCATCAGTGACCTGGTTAGTTTTTTAGACCGATCACCCACGGCTTGGCATGCAACGGAGCTTTCTGAGAAAATGCTGCAGGAACAGGGGTTTCAAAAAGTACATGAAAAAGATTCGTGGGATTTAAGACCCGGTACCGCTTATTACGTCGTCAGAAATGAAACGTCTCTTTGTGCCTTTATTACTCCCAACAAACCACCTGTGTCCGCACGCGTTGCTGCGGCGCATTCCGATAGTCCAGCGCTTAAGATCAAACCCCAAGGCGAATATCAACAAGAAAACATGAAGATGCTCGACGTTGAAGTCTATGGGGGGCCTCTCTTAACCTCTTGGCTGAATCGGGACCTAGGCATTGCGGGAAGCGTCGTTGTCAAAGAGTCGTCTGGTGCAGTCGTTAGAAAAACAGTCACTCTCGATGATGCCGTGGTCACCATCCCACAACTTGCCGTCCATCTCGATCGACAAGTGAATGAAAAGGGACTTGTCCTGAACAGACAGGATCATCTCTCTGCAATCGCATCGATTAATGATTATAATGGTTCATTTATCGAGGGACAGCTGCGGAAAAAAGTCGGTTCCTTTAAAGAACTCCTCGGTTTTGACCTGTTTCTATATCCATTGGAACCCGCTAAATATATCGGTCCCAATCAAGAGATGCTTGCTAGTTATCGTTATGATAACTTGGGCAGTGCGCATGCCTGTTTAACCGGTCTCTTTGGAGCTCTCACACCTTCAGATGAGACGCTTAAAATGGTGGTAATTTGGGACCATGAGGAAGTAGGATCAAGTACGGCAAATGGTGCAGCATCACCATTTTTTAGGGATACTCTCGATCGCATTATGCTCCACTTATCAGGAGCTACTGAAGATGTCTACAGAATTCTTAGCGAATCGTTTTGCCTTTCTGTCGATCAAGCTCATGCCCTGCACCCCAATTACCCCTCGAGACATGATCCAAGGCACGCTCCATTGCTTGGCAAAGGTGTGACTATTAAGCACAACGCGCAGCAGCGTTATGCGACGAATGCCATAGGACAGGCTATGGTTAAGGAATTGTGTCAGAAGAATGGGATTGACTTTCAAGAGTTCGTTTCAAGGGGAGATATGCCCTGTGGGTCTACTATCGGGCCCATTCATGCGACAGCAACTGGGATGAAAACTGTTGATGTAGGATGCCCTCAGCTTTCGATGCATGGAGCTCGAGAGCTCTCTGCCTGTTCTGATCATTTATCGATGTCTCTGCTTGTTCAAGCTTTTTTAAACTAAGTAAGTGTTCACTTAATATTGTTAGCTTAAGGGACCAACACACCCGTATACAGTCAATCTTCTTGATATTTAACAAAAACCTTCACTAGTTTCTTGTATCCATCAAGATTGCTAGTGATTAAGATCTTCCCATCATAGCAATAATTAGAAGCTGTTTTAATAACCTGTGTTGGATGCTTTGGGTGGTCGTTAATATTGAAAAATGCTAATTTCTGGTGATTGCCCCAAACAGCTAACTCACCAGGGTGGACCATTATATTCATTAAATGACCCATATCTTGCAGTTTTTCGCAAAAAACGCTCTTTTCTGTCTCCAGGTTTTGAATGTTGATGCTTTCGTCGTCCAAGGAGCAGAAGAAGAGTTGTTGATTATAAGTGAGTATCTTATCGATGGTACCAGTACCGTTACCTGTGGATAAATGTTTGTTGAATGATAAGTTATTTACATGCCGCATGACCAGATCTCCACGGTTATTACCGGTAAAAAGGGTATTTTGATGGATGTGCAGGGTGCATATTGTTCTTTGGTCAAGTGCTTCCGTCTCAAAAAGTAGCTCTTTTGTTTCTAAATTCCATTTTTTTATTTCTCCAAACTCTCCAGCAGTGAATAAAAAATTTTCATGTTTTAGAATACATCTTACGGAGCCTCTATGAGCGTTTATAGAATGGGTAAGTTTCATCGATTTTAAGTCAAAAAATTGTATTAATCCATTTGCGAACCCAAAGACCAATTCATTGTCAAATTGCATTGTGGATTGAAGGTAACTTTTTTTTGGAAAAAAACATGGGTAGATTGTTTCTTGAAAGTTTTTTAGATTAATTTCTTGAATTGAATCATTTTGATTAAAAATTATTAGGGAATTTTCATACACACGACAAATGACTGTTAATTCTTGTGAATTAATAGTTGATTGTAATGTTCCTGTTTTCATGTCATATATTTTTTTTGTGGATGTGATTGGTTCATTAAAGTCCACTAGAGAAACTATTAATTGGTGGTCTATTCGAATTATTCCTAGAACGGATTCATTCATTTTAGTTGAAACGAGATATTCTTGTAATTTGCTTAAGTTTGTTGTTGAGGAGACTCTTCCGAGAGTTTGTATTGCTGTTTCATTGGAAATGGCTGGTTTTATAGAAAACAAATTGAGGAACCGTGAAGTTAAAAGAAAGGGATCGTTTGAAAGCTTATTCCATCTCTTGCATACAAGAGTGGTCGCTAAAAGATCTTTTGAACTTATATATTTAAAAATATATGATATGAAGAGCTCATCAGAAAGATCATGGATTGTCTTTATCTCAATGGGTTGATATGTATCAAGATGTTTATTTTCCAATTTGTTCATTTTCTGTCCTTCTGTTTTTTAAATTTTTCAAAAATAGTAACAGAAATTATCCATCTTTCCAAGAGTTATGGGTTCAGTCGTTAAATTGACAGCATCGAATTGTCAACTATGAACGGTTGTCGCTAGAAAAAAGTGTAGGTGTAAAAAGATAAGTTTATTATTGTAGTGGAACTAGCCAAGAAAAGTCTTTGTTCGTATTTTAAGGATAGACCATGTTCAGAAAGCTATTTTTCCTACTTACCCTGCTACCTTTTTACGCTTATAATGCTACCG
>JBCDHL010000151.1:0-5768 GCA_038750095.1 Chlamydiota bacterium | reverse complement strand
GTATAATTTTCTTAAAATATCTAAGGAGATGGGAGCGACGACGGCTCTAGTTAACGGAAAGCTTTCGAAAAAATCGACAAGACGATTCGCCTTTTTGAAGTTGTTCTCAAAAAAACTTTTTGATCTATTTGAGATAGTGTGTGTTCAAAGTCAAGATCACTTACCTAGATTCCTAAAGGTGGGGGTTCCTAAATCAAAAATAAAAGTGACAGGAAATCTTAAGCTCGATGATGACTATCCTGAAATTAACCGAGAAGAGCTATTAGCATGGAAGAAAGAGCTTGGGATTGGAGAGCACGATAAAGTTGTCGTCATCGGCTCGACACATGCACCTGAAGAAGCTCTCTTTTTGGAAGTCTTTCAAGAGCTATGGCAGAAACACCCGGAAATCAAACTGGTCATCGTACCAAGACATCCAGAAAGATTTGAGGAGGTTGCTAATACTCTGCAATCTTACAAGGTCCCTTTCACTCGATTTAGTAATCCTAGAGGAAAGCATGGGGACGAAAAGGTCATCCTTATCGACGCGATGGGATTGTTACGTAAGTGTTATCAGTTCGCGGATATTGCCTTCGTCGGGGGAAGCTTTACCGACAAAATTGGTGGTCATAATATCGTTGAACCATGTTGGTACGGAGCTCCTACTCTCTTTGGACCTAATATGGAGTCACAGCCTGAACTCGTTAGGTTGGTTAAAAAATTTGGTGCAGGGATTCAGTTGCCCTTAGAAAAAGTAGGAAACACAATTCAGGAATTGCTCTACAAAAATCCAACAAGACAAGAGAAGTTAGGTGAAGCTGGGCTCCTTCTTGCTGCCAGCAGCAAAGGAGCAACAAAAAAGACTTGCGATCTTCTAGAAGCTGTTCCCCTACTGGAAAAACGCCTGTAGTAAATCCGTAAATACCTGGTGCGAAAAAAGAAAATGCACCTTCTTGAAAGTTTTCTGAGAATTTCTCTTGTGAAAAAAAAAGGGGATAGGCTACTATGTAACTTCAACTTAAGGAAGTTAAACCCAAACTGACGCGGGGTGGAGCAGGGGTTAGCTCGTTGGGCTCATAACCCAAAGGTCGGAGGTTCGAATCCTCCCCCCGCTATTTCTTTTACAATCTGATGGCGGTATAGCTCAGTTGGTTAGAGCAACGGAATCATAATCCGTGTGTCCTTGGTTCGAGTCCGAGTACCGCTATTTATCTAGTATTTCCCAGACAAAAACAAACCGTTTTTATTCTGATGATCATAATTTGACCTTTTTGATAAATTGAAGGGACCATGACAGGTTCAATGTGAGCTGCTTTTAGGGGTGATCTATGAGTATTAGTACATTTGAATTATTTTCTATAGGTATAGGGCCATCCAGTTCGCATACTGTAGGACCTTTAAGAGCTGCGCGACAATTCGTTAGCGATGTGGAGCTCGAGCGGTTGATGGAGGAGGTGGCCTCTATCAAAGTAGACTTATACGGTTCCCTTGCATTAACGGGAAAGGGGCATGCTACTGATGTTGCCATTATCCTTGGCCTTCAAGGAATGTCCGCAGAAACTGTTGACCCAAACAGAGTAGAAGGGAACATTGAAGCAGTTCGCCAGACACAAACTCTTTCACTTCTTTCTGTAAAAAACATTCCATTCAGAGAAGAAGAACATCTTCTCTTTCATCGCGAGAAAACACTGCCTTATCATCCAAACGGAATGAAATTCACGATTTATGGTAAGGATGGTAAAGAATTATTAGTCAAAACCTACTACTCTGTAGGAGGTGGGTTTGTCGTTGATCACGATCATGTGAAGGAGAATGAATCAGTCGTTCCTCACGAGCAGAAGGTCCCGTTTCCTTTTGAAACTGCCAGCGACATAATAGGTTTATGCTACCAACACAATTTATCCTTAGACCAACTCATGATGGAGAACGAAAAAGCGTTTCGCGATGAAACTGAGGTGGTGAGCGGGCTGCTTAATATTTGGAAAGTCATGGATGAGTGCATCGACAGAGGGTGTCAAGAGGAAGGAGTGCTCCCAGGTGGTCTTCAAGTTAAGAGAAGAGCAAAAAGTATTAAGGACCAACTTCTACAGCACCAGAAAGATGGTGAAGTTAAACCCACAGACTTTATGGAATGGGTCAGCCTTTGGGCCCTCGCAGTAAACGAAGAGAACGCTGCTGGAGGACGTGTGGTTACCGCACCTACAAATGGTAGTGCTGGGGTGATTCCTGCTGTCATCAAATACTATGTGGAAATGATCGAAAATTCTACGGAAGAAGGAATCGTCAAATTTATGCTCGTTGCCGGTGCTATCGGTATCCTATACAAAACTAGGGCCTCCATTTCAGCTGCAGAGATGGGGTGTATGGGCGAAGTTGGTGTCGCATGCTCCATGGCCGCGGGAGGCTTGACAGCTGCGATGGGAGGAAGTATTGAACAAATTGAAAATGCCGCCGAAATAGGCATGGAACATAATTTAGGACTAACATGTGATCCAATTATGGGGCTTGTTCAAGTCCCTTGTATAGAGAGAAATACAATGGGTGCAATCAAAGCGATTAATGCATCTTTACTAGCTTTGAGAGGAGACGGTTGTCACCGAGTGACACTAGATCAAGTCATTGATACTATGCGACAAACGGGGCATGATATGATGAGTATATATAAAGAGACTTCAATGGGGGGGCTTGCTGTTAACGTTCCTGAATGTTAAGATCAGATTTGAATAAAATATACCGATCGTGATTCATGATCCGTATAAGCATCGGAGAGTACCATGACATCCCTTAATCAGCACAGACGCTCATTTATTCCACAACTACCAGATTCTTTGAAGAATTTTAGTCACTTGCGGTTTCTCAAAGAAGAAGTCCCTACCGTTACAGACCCTGAAGTCAAAGAGCTGATAAACAATACAGCTGACCAACCTCTTCTAAGATTAGATAGGTCAGATACTCCATACTCAAAAGCACTGAATGTCGGTGTTGTGTTATCAGGAGGGCAGGCTTCTGGAGGACATAATGTCATTACAGGACTGTATGATGCTCTCCAGCTGTTCTCAAAAGAAAGCCGGCTCATTGGGTTTCTAGAGGGACCGAGCGGTATCGTAAACTGCCAAACGACTGAGCTAACGAGAGAGGTTGTTGATGAATACCGTAATTCGGGAGGATTCGACATGATTGGCTCCGGTAGAACTAAAATTGAAACAGAGGAACAATTTACAGCTGCAAAAGAGACCGCAACAAAGTTGAATCTCGATGGATTAGTTATCATTGGTGGAGACGACTCCAACACAAACGCAGCTTTACTCGCTGAGTATTTTGTGAAAAATCAGGTACCTACCCGTGTCGTGGGTGTACCCAAAACAATTGACGGTGATCTTAAAAATGAACATATAGAAATATCTTTTGGCTTCGATACCGCAACAAAAACTTATTCAGAAATCATCGGTAACATCGCAAGAGATGCTCTCTCTGCTGGTAAGTACTACTTTTTTATTAAGATTATGGGGCGCTCAGCCTCTCATGTCGCTCTCGAATGTGCTCTCAAAACCCACCCTAATTTCACGATCATCAGCGAAGAGGTTGCTGCAAAGAAAAAGACTCTTAAACAGCTCTCACACGAGATTTGTGATATGATTTGTGAGCGTGCGAGTCAGGGGAAACACCACGGTGTCGTTGTGATTCCAGAAGGAGCCATTGAGTTTATTCCTGAGTTTAAAGTTCTCATCACTGAGCTTAATGACTTGCTCTCAAAAGAAGAGCACAGTGATGCTATTGGTGGTATAAATGACCGAACGGAAAGGGTAAGGTATGTAGCGGGACTGCTCACTAATGAATCCATGGAATGTTATCAGACTCTACCGCCGGAGATACAACTCCAACTTATCCTTGACAGAGATCCACATGGAAATGTGCAGGTTTCAAAAATAGAATCAGAACGTCTATTCATAGAGCTTGCAAAAGCAGAACTCAAGCGACGTAAGAATAATGGCAACATCACCGGTAAATTCAGCGCACAACCTTTTTTCTGTGGTTATGAAGGGCGTTCATGCTTACCCTCTAATTTTGATGCGCAGTATTGCTATGCACTTGGGCATACAGCAGCACTGATCATACGATCAGATTTAACGGGTTATATGAGCTGTGTCCAGAATTTAACAGCTCCAGCGACAGATTGGAATATTGCGGGCATTCCCATTTCAACTATGATGGTCATGGAAAAGCGCAAAGGTAAACTGAAACCTGTGATACGAAAAGCACTCGTTGAGTTAGACGGGGCCCCCTTTACAATGTTTACCCAAGGTAGGGAGTCCTGGAAGTTATCAGACGATTATATCTATCCGGGACCAATACAATTTTTTGGACCCGAAGAGGTGACGAATAGTGTAACGATCACCCTTTCAGAGGAAAGGCGTCACCTATTCGGATATGCAGATTATACGAATTGATAATTCTCTTAACTTTTCTGATCGTCGAATTTCACTACTGCCTTATCAAAAGCAGTGAGGAAAGCTTTGTCTGTTGAGGAAATTCCGAAGGTTACTTTACTTGGATTATTTGGATCTGGGGTGGCAAATATGGTTGTATCTTTTAATTCTATTTGCTTTTGACCTTCATAAATAAAAACACTTTTAGGTTTAATCGCCCCTTCCACTGTTCCTTTTTCTAAATCCATCTTAGCTACCCATCCTTTATCATGTTCAGTCGTAATAGTTCCTACATCTCTAAGCAGATTACTTATTGAGTTCATTAGGTTTTGAGTTGTTTGAAAAACTAGTTTTTCTGCGCGATCGTTCCGATTTTGATCTTTCTCACCTTCAACTTCGGGGAGATGCTTTTTTACATCGTCCAATAATTCCTCAGCTGTTTTATTGATTTTTTTATCGTTTTTTTCGCCATTCCAGAGATTACTTCCAGTCTTCGACTTTCCATCTGGATAAAGAAAAGTAATTTCTTTTGCTCTAGACGTGATCACATCGCTTTTTAATGCCTGTCTTATCCTTGCACCATCAACATCCTTACCGATTGTATCATCCAAAGTTAGTTTAAGCGGAGCTTTTCTTCTGGTAAAAAGCTGTTGATCAGCTTTTTCTGGCCTAACATATGTCCATGCAAATGAAATATCGTCGTATTTACCTGGATCGTCTTCATTGAATTTTTTACACGATATATTTCCTTTTTTACCACCTGGTTCTATACTACCTTGGAGGCGCTCCTTATCCTCCTTAGCTGATACATCACCTTGAATAAAATTACGAAAAGTATCGCTCATATCTTTTGGATCTTTTCCAAAGTTATCGCAAAACAGATCAAAGATCTCACCTTCAGTCATAAATTCTCCAATACCGTCGCTATAAGAAAAGACGATGGCGCCATTAGGTACGCGTTGAGTTTTTTGCCAACCTAAATCCTTCGTTCCTGGTTGACCCCCAAGCTGGCCTGGAGCCTGGTAATTGTAAGTGACTTTAACAGAGTTTTTATCAACACGACCATTTTCATCGACTACGATGCCTTTTTCCGGGTCCACGGGAAGCAAAACCATATGGCAAACATCTGCAACATTTCTGCTGAGAACATAGTTTCCGTCACTCGCATAAACTGGCTGAACAAAAGAGAAGGCGCTTCCCGCATTGCTAGTGGGCATCAATCTAGGTGGCACTAGGTATTGTTTAAAATCAGCCAAAAGATGTTTGCTAAATTTATCCTCTCTTTTTTTAGAATCTTTTAAATTGTTATTAATCCCGGATTTGATTAAATTTATTTTTAAATCTTCGTTAAGATTCTTTAAT
>JBCDHL010000150.1:0-5784 GCA_038750095.1 Chlamydiota bacterium | reverse complement strand
TTCGATACGAACGCCTCCTACACCTGGCAAATAGACACCTGGTTCTATCGTGATAACCATTCCTTCTTGTAAATATATTTCTTCTGTTTTTCTAAAAAAGGGATTTTCATGAACTTCTAGCCCAATCCCGTGACCAAGACTGTGAGTGAAATATTTTCCGTAGCCTCGGCTTGCGATGAGGTCTCTTGCTGCAGCATCAATCGCAGACATCCCGACTCCAGGCGCACAGAGGCTAATCGCCTCTTCTTGAGCCTCTAAAACGACGTGATAGATCTCTTCCATTTTTTTAGAGGGTTTTCCAAAAAAAGGAACGCGTGTCATATCTGAATGGTAGTGGTTGAGATTTACGCCAATATCAATAAGAACAGGCTGCCCTTTTTTGAGCTTATCTCTACTGGGCCTATAGTGAGGCATAGAGCTATTCGCTCCAAATGCGATAATCGATTCAAAGGCAACTCCCTTACTCCCCTTTTGCTTCCAAAATATCTCAAGCTGCTGCGCAACATCTAATTCAGAAATTCCACTTTTCAGTAATGAACATACATAATCATATCCCTCAGAACCTAGCTTAGCAGCCTTTTTTAAAGCCTTGATTTCATCCTTATCTTTGACAGTACGCAAGGAACGAATCGGGTTTTTCACCGCTTTCAGTTGAATCTTTCTTTTGCCATTGGTTTCTTTTTTTAAGTTGTTCATAATTTTTTTATGCGCTAGATATTGATCGTATGAAGTATTTTCACTATCAAATCCAACAACATGTATATTATCACACCTCTTTTGCGATATAAATGTTGGAAACCAATTTTGTGTCGACAGGTTAACGGGAACAGGTGAGTGTTTTTTACATGTTTCATAGTATCTATTATCAACTACGAGACGGCAAGAAGACTGTGTAACAAAAAGCGTTCCCAAAGAAAGCTCAAGACCCGTTAGATAGAAAATGTTTAAAACATTTTCGATAATTAACCCATCAAGCTTTTTAGCCTTCAAATATTTTTGCACATTCCGTATGCGTGATCGATAATTCATGACTACTCCCCTTTTATTTTCAACTTAAGTCGATAGAGTGTATCTTTATTTTCTGATTTTCTGGTTTAGTTGGAAAGACTTTTTCTTGTCGACTGTCCAGACATCTGGTACAGTATTGGCCGGATTCATACCAATTGGTATTAAACAGTTAACGAAATGAAACAGATGACAACAGTACTTGACTTTCTAACAACCCACGAGCCACTCACCTTGGATAGAGTCATTTCCAAGCAGATCACTATTGGGATAATAGGCCTTGGATATGTCGGTGTCCCCCTAGCCTTATCATTTGCGAGTCAAGGTGTCCGGGTTGTTGGGTTTGATGTAGACCAAACCAAAGTGACGATGATTCAGCAAGGTGAAAGTTATTACAAGCACATTTGTAAAAAGAGCTTCAAGCCCCTGACTAAAAAGAAGCTTCTTTCAGCAACAACCGACTATCAATATATCTCTGCATGTGACGCCATCATCATCTGCGTCCCTACACCCCTAAACGAAAACTTAGAGCCAGATTTGCAATATATTGTTCAGACCTGTGAATCGATCAAGCCCCACATAGAACCAGGAACGCTTGTCTCTTTGGAAAGTACTACATGGCCAGGTACAGTAGATGAGATCGTCGTTCCCTATTTCTCCGAGAAACAAGATATCTATGTATGCTACAGCCCTGAACGCGAGGATCCCGGTAATAAAGATTACAACACAAAAAACATCCCTAAGCTACTAAGTGGTATAAACAGAAAAAGTTTAGAATTTGGTAAGGCTCTCTACGCATTAGCTATCGACACTGTCGTCCCTGTCAAAACAACCAAAGCAGCAGAGGCTGCTAAGCTCTTTGAAAATATCTTCCGGTCCGTAAATATCGCCCTTGTCAATGAAATGAAAATCATATGCGACGAAATGGATATCGATGTGTGGGAGGTTTTATCAGCTTCATCTACGAAACCTTTCGGTTTCATGCCGTTCTCTCCAGGGCCCGGCTTAGGTGGCCACTGTATTCCAATTGACCCCTACTACCTCTCATGGAAAGCGAGGCAGTACGGAATCAATACCCGCTTCATTGAATTAGCTGGAGAAATTAATAGGAGTATGCCGAAATATGTCATTGCAAAAGTTCAAGATTGCCTCAATTTGTACGAAAAATCACTCAAGGGATCAAAAATTCTGATCCTAGGGCTTGCATATAAGGCAGACATTGACGACATGCGTGAAAGTCCATCATTAGAACTGATGCGGCTGCTTACTGAAAAAGGGGCTCGAGTCAGCTATTACGATCCCTATCTACCCACAATTCCCCAAAATAGAAAATTCCAGCAGTTCATTGGAATGCAAAATACACACCCGTCCAGTGAATACGACTGTTTCCTGCTCGCAACTGCGCACAGCTGTTTCTCCCCACAAGAATTTCTTTCTCATGGAGTCCCCATCGTCGACACACGCAACTTCTTTCCAGCTCACGACAACGTCTTTCGCTCTTAGGATGTGGCAATCGGGTATTAGTACTGAAATTCAATTATGTAGCTAAAAATTATTCTGTACACAAACTAAAGGTCAGTATTCATCGACTTACGATATCCCAGCTACGAAAGCTTTCTCTTTGACAAAAACCAAATTTTGAAACACGATCGATAATAACCTAAATTTTGAAAGGCAATATGAGTATTACCCCACCAAATGTGAATATTAATCCACCATTAGAGACTATAAAAAATCATGTGGATTTCCTAAAACGCCTGGAAGAGAACCTTAAAGAATTCCCTTCAATGTACCAAAGGAAAAACACTTTCTATTTAATACAAAGCTTTATGGAAATAGAATTCACTGAATATGAACGGTCATACTTTAAACAAGCTATAATAAAGACTAATAATCAATTTAAAAAAAATCATGGGAAACAAATCCTTTTCGAGGCCGAAATTGAGAACAAACACGAATATACAGTAATGGTGAGAGAGCCAAACGCTTATAAACCTGCACCTTGTGTAATGCCAAAAAAGTTGACTATCAAAATTACTAGTGCTTCAGTTGATATTACCACTAGTGCTTCAGTTTATCGTTTTGTACAACTCCAGGCACACTTTTCACCTCCTGTAAAAATCCGTAATCAAGAAATAGATGCCGCGATATATCCTAGAGATGAAACTGCTGTGATTTCTGTTGAAGAAACATCTCATAGCAAAATATTGATTAACTCCCCTCGTTTCTTCTCCTACGATGAGGATCCATCCGTTCCGCGTCAATCAACCGTTCCACCGCATCAAACGGTTGACGAGCTACGCCAGTCGGGGGATAGTTACCCATAAGACCCCGGTTGACCACCCCAAACCCCACCTAAAACTTCTTTCAGTGCGTCAGATACGACTGTAGCGACGCAGGGAAAGACTTCGTCTTTTCCAAGGAGTTACAGGAAGTAGATGGCGTGCTCAAAGAAGTTTTAGGTGGAGTTTGGGGTAGCAATCGGGGTCATAAGGTGAGGTGCCATAAAGTTTACCGATCACTCTTTTTTATACGTGACCTTACAAATTTCTGTTTGAGGTACAGCTCGACAAGTCAAAATTTTATTGCTTGCAATATCATCCTCAGATAGCGCTTCATGTTTATCCATCACAACACGACCATCAATTAGGCAGGCCTTACAAGTACCACAAATACCTTCCTGACACGAAAAAGGAACGTTAATACCGTTTCTTAAACATGCGTCTAAGATTGTCTCTCCTTCTTCGAGTATGAGCTCAGTAGCCTCTCCATTTTGCTCGATGACTACTTTTCTTGGAACATCTTTAGGCATAGATGGGTTCCCTGTTTCTAAAGATCCAGAGATGTCCTCTGAAGGAGTTTTAGTCATCTCTTGTATGCCTTTAGCGGAAAAGAAACTTTCGATATGAATTTGCTTGGATGGAATTTTCTCTATCTTGAGGATACATTGAATCGTTTCCATCAATGAGTGGGGACCACAAAGATAATATTCTTTCGCCTGTTGACTAACTGTGGCTACCTCAGAGAGCCATTTTTCAATGAACTGCTTATCAGGCCTTCCATTTGGCTCTGTGTATATGTCCTGAATATGAAAGTTCGGATGCTGGTTTGACAGCTTCAGGAGTTCCCCGTGAAAAATACTTTCTTGCTCAATTTTGTTCACGTTGAAAAGGCTAATTGTCAAGTCGGAACTTCTTTGAAGTAAAGTATTGATCAATGAATATATGGGTGTGATACCACTCCCTCCTGAGAAAAAAATAAAGTGTTTCTCTTGCTCTTCTGAAGCAACAAATCCTCCCGTAGGTGCAGAGACAAGTAGTTTATCCCCTACCTTCACGTTATTATGTAAGTAGTTAGAAAAAAGCCCACCATCTTGATGCTTTACTGTGATGCGTAACAGTTCTTCTCCCTCTGGAACGGAAATGGAATAGCAACGTTTTAGCAAGACCCCATTAACAAGGTCTCTAATAGTTACAAACTGTCCCGCTTGATACTGAAAAAGCTCTTTAAGATGTTCAGGTATAGCTAAGGTAAACGACTTTGTCGATGGAGTCTCCTGATGGATATCTGTGATAGTCAACTTGTGAAACAACTGTTTTGGATTAACAAAATATTCCTTGAAAATCTTTTTATCGACATGCACATCGTGTGGACTCCAAGCTATAAGCTGACGTACCTTTTTGTAGAGAGGAGTATTCTTCATTTTCGGAGCAATAAAGGAGCGAAGTTTTTTCAAAAAAGGACTTTTAATCCCCATGATTATTTTTCCAGCTGTTTTCTGAAAAGAAAGAGACGTTTTGATATCTGGACGCCTATTTTTTTCAAATTCTTCGACCATTTTGGCCTTTACGATACCAGTTGACTTTTTGAGAGCACGAATAATCAGTGGGTGGATGATTGCGGCATCTTCGATAGCCAACTTATTTCCTATTCCCCCAATTGGTGAGGCGATATGTGCTGAATCGCCAATCAACACCATTCCATTCTTACACCATCGCTCAGCAATACCCATTTTGACATCTAAAAGTTCGCATTGATCCCACGAAGTTAAGTGGTTATTAATAACAGATCTCAAGGATGGCTCGACAGCAGTGATTTGCTCGATAAAGACATTAAAGCCTTTTTTTCTGACTTCAGGGTAGCCTCCTTTACCTAAAACAAGACCAATTTGAAGGGTGTCTTTTTCCTTTGGTAGAAAAACAAGAAATCCATGTTCGGTCATGTGAAAACCCAGTTCCATTTCACTTTCCATATCATGTGGGAGTTCGAACCAAATGACATCAAAATTTTGATTGATAAGCTCTAAAGGAATTTCAGCTGACTGCCTGACACCCGAAAACCTTCCATCGGCAGCAACAACAAGACGGCTATGTAGGATAATTTCCTTGCCATCGATGTTTGCCGTCACTCCTTTAACACCATCCTTTTGTGATATCAATCCCGTCGCTTTGACACCTCCTAAATAGGTAAAATTGGGATAACAAGCGGCCTGTTTGATAAAGCAGCGGAGAAGATGCGCTTGCTTCATGATCAAGATATAATTAAAAGGAGGTGGCAGAGCTGACACATCCATCGTGATTAACTCTTTTCCATTCTCAAGAAAAGTAAAGTGTGAAACTTTATTGTGATCGAGGGCGAGAATATCCTCAAGAATTCCCATCTCCTCCCATATCCTGATCGCAGATGGTTGATAAGCTGGACCGCGAAAACCTCTATCAAGCTGAGTGTCTTGCTCCAGAAGGGTAACTTTAACACCACTTCTCGCTAGTAAAATAGCCA
>JBCDHL010000149.1:0-5795 GCA_038750095.1 Chlamydiota bacterium | reverse complement strand
GGTTCGAGGTCTTGGAGAATTCTTTCAGACCCAAACACTGTGAATGTCATCATTAGAGTGCGTTAATCCATCTGATATCATTGTGAGTTTCGATACTACAACTGTTAAACTAATAACCTTGGTAGAACTTACCAATAATTCTTTCACCTACGATGTATGGAAGGGAGAATATCCAGAATCTGGAGAAGAACACCTGGCGAGAATATCAGCTTATGCAAATTGAAGGAAATTACGAAATGTATCGGCCTTGTATCCTGTTATAAACGATCGCTACTAAGTCATACCATTTCGTCGGGTAATGAATTCACTTCGGTATATTAACAGGTTCTTGAGAATTTCAATAAATAAAATTTTTCATGTAAGTATGTATCTGTTCTGCAGTGAAATTAAACATGTTTGAGCCTGTATGATAGAGTTTAAACCAATCCACAGTTGCATCCACTGCATCTTTCCAGTCATACAAAGGAGTCCACCCTAATTCATGAGCGGCTTTGTCACCATTTAAGCGTAAACAGTTCATTTCTTTTGGGCCAGCTTCTTCACTAACATCTATCCAATCCCCTTCTTCCCACCTATCAATGACCCTTTCCACAACTTGCTGACAGGTAATGCCTATGTGATCTTTTGGGGCAAAGTTCCATGCTTGCGCGAAAGACTCTCCTTCACTCAGCATTTTGCTTCCCAGCCACAGGTATCCGCATAATGGATCCAGCACATGCATCCATGGTCTCACACTTCTAGGATTCCGCAACTCTATTTTCTGCTTCGACATCAGCGATTTCATCGAGTCTGGTAATAATCTGTTTTCTGCAAAATCCCCACCTCCGATTACGTTACCGGCTCGTGCTGTCGCGATACACAATCCCGATGATGCTCCAAAGGAACGCCTATACGAAGCGGCTGCAATTTCAGCCATTGCTTTACTAGCACTATAGGGATCATGGCCACCTAAGTGATCATTTTCTTTATATCCCCAGCACCACTCATGATTTTCATAAACTTTATCGGTAGTGATAACGAGCACAGCTGCGATGTTGGAGCTCTGCACGGCAGCGTTTAATACATTCACTGTTCCTAGTGCATTCACCTCAAATGTTTCCAATGGATTCTGATAAGATTCTAAAACTAGTGATTGAGCTGCAAAATGTATGATGATATCAGGTGACTCTTGTTGAACAACCTTGGCTAGTCGTTGCGCATCCCTAATATCTCCAATATAATGTTTCACTATATTAGATAAGCCGTTAATTTCAAAAAGGTTTGGCTGTGTTATTGGATTAAGGCTAAACCCGACAACCTCTGATCCAATCTGTGCTAGCCAAGTGGCTAGCCATGCCCCCTTGAATCCTGTGTGGCCAGTAAGTAAAACTTTTTTCTCACGATAGATGTCCAAAAACATTCAGTTACCTCTTTGCATTTAAGGTCTAGTAAGGCAGGATATGTGACGGGTGATTTTTCTTAAATGCTTCGATCCCATGATTCCTAAGTTTACATGCTGGACAATTCTGACACCCCTTTCGTGATATTCCTTTGTAACAAGTGATTGTTTCTTCCAGCAAATACTCAAGAATACCTAGTTTGTGTGCAAGCTCCATTGTTTCTTCTTTGTTTAAAAAAGAAAGTGGAGTTTTAATCGAAAAGGCTGGATCATCCAAGTCGATCCGCAAAATTTGCTCCATCAAGTCCATATACTGGCGTGAGCAGTCACGATACCCCGAGTTAGCACACTCTAGCTCCATGACACCCATATAAATACATTGAGCTCCAAGAGTGCAAGCATGAATTGCTCCTAGCCTAGCCATCAGTCCATTTCTGCCAAGAACAAGGGTATTTGGTGGTTTACCTCGATCATGTTGAATTTCTATATCCTGATCAATTAACGAATTCGATGTTATCTCTTTGAGGCAATCAATTTGAAGAAAGTAGTGGTCGACGTCCCAATCTTTACAGATTTTCTTCGCTTGTTCCAGTTCATTAGAGTGTCTCTGTTGATATGAAAATGACAAGCTTAACACATTTTCTGGGCCATATTCTTTTATAGCAAGAGCTAAACATAATGATGAATCCATGCCCCCTGAGTGAATGACAACAGCTTTCTTACTTAAGTCGTTTGCTGACATGTCACCTCTTCTTCCCTCACATTGCATTTCGATTCCGTACGGTGCATCATTTCCCACATCAATTTAAACCCCTTACAGGTACTCATTAACTCATCCTTGGTTCCCTCAGCAATCTTGACTCCTTCATCAACGTACACAATTTTATCAGCATCCTCAATTGTAGAAAGACGGTGCGCAATGATGACCTGGGTCACCTCACCTCTAAGATCATGGATGGCCGTCTTAATGTGATTTTCACTAACCATATCAAGAGAAGATGTCGCTTCGTCCATGACGAGAATCGGAGCCTCTTTTGCAAGAGCCCTAGCAATGGTTAATCGTTGCTGTTGACCTCCTGATAGATCTTTACCAGCCTCAGAAAGAACTGTTTGATAACCTTGTGGCAAACGTCTGATAAATTTATCAGCATATGCTTTTAAGGCTGCTTGCTCGACCCGTTTTTGAGGAAATGCTTGCCCATAAGAAACATTTGTCGCAATTGTATCGATAAATAAAAAAGACTTTTGAGGAACGACCGCGATCAGTTTTCTTAGGGACTTCTGGGTCACTTGTTTGATGGACACTCCATCGATAAGAATGTCTCCTTTACTAACCTCATACAGTCTTGGTAGTAGTTGGACAATGGTTGACTTACCCGCACCCGTCGGTCCGACAACAGCGACTGTTTGCCCTTTTTCAATTGTAAGGTTTAACCCCTTAAGGACCCATTCTTCATCATATTTAAACCATACATCCCTAAATTCGATACAGTCTTTGAACTCTTTAAGCTCTTTAGCACCATCTGCATCTTGGAAATGAGGTTCTAAATCGAGAATTTCAAACATTCTCTCGGAAGCAGCGATACCTCTTTGAATATGATTATTCTCTTCGGCAAATTTTTTAATAGGTTCATAGAAAACGTAGAGAAGTCCGCAGAAAAAAACGACTTCTGACACACTCATTTGCTGAACATAAAGACCATAGAGTAAAGCTGTGCCTAAAAATGACATTCCTAGTGTGTGAACGATAGGTCTGGAAGAAACATCATATCGAGCACTCCGCTTTTCCAGCTGGGCAAGCTCATCATTCTTCTCGACATATTTTTTCAACGAAAAATCTTCCATAGAGAAGACTTTGACTGTTTGGATACCAGAAATAAAGTCGATCAAGACAGAGAGAAAATGTTCTTGGTTACTCAAAATCTGCTTTGAGATTTTTTTGATTCTACGGGCAATAAAAAATATCGGGAAAATGATCAGTGGAAACCCTAGGAACATGATGAGAGACAATTGCCAAGAGGTCAAGAAACAGAGTGTGAGTGTGGTGATAACCGTAAAAGGAGTTTGTAAGTAATTGATTAAGCACGAATTAATCGATTCGGCAATAAGGTATGAATCATTAATAACACGCGAGGATAAGCTACCGATGTTGTATTTTTGGTAGAAACTCATCGGAAGTCTCTGAATATGCTCAAAATATTTAAGTCTGAGCTCTTTACTTACATTAATGGCAATGAGTTTTGTAGCAAAACGGTATGAAAAGAGCGTCGCTGCTTTGAATAAAGCGATACAGATGAGAAAAATAGCTAGGTGAATGAGATTCTCATTAATCGATACATACTGATTAATGATATTAGTGAAAGTGTCGATAACCCCATTTCCTTTGTAGTGAGAAACGAAGCGTTTAGCATCTTCTCTAGAGATAACATCTGATCCAGTGGCTGTAATCGTAGACCACCTACTCTCTATTTCGCCAATAGTGATTTGATCTGCTGGAACAAGAACTCCATCCTTCACAGGGGCGAATAGCTCAAATACATCAGGTCCTTTTTTTGTGATCACTCCAAGACCAAAAATCTCCAGTTGTGAAGCGACTGTCAAGAGTATCATCGAAAAAACGGTGAAGATAATGAGAGGTTTAATTTTCGATGTTTTAAGGACAGCACTAATCAGTTGTTTCATGGCTTACTCTTTTCCACAAGCCTTTTCAGGTTCTTCGAGCTCTTCGTGAGCTATAGACTCACAGAACTCTCCAATCGCTCGAAATTTTAGGTATCGCTGTTCAGTCAGTAGTTCTTTTGGTATTCGCTTTAAGATATCAATTTGTTCTGTGATGAAGTTCGTTACATTACGATAGGTTTCTTGAGGGTTATGGTGGGCTCCTCCTAGAGGTTCTTTAATGATTGTATCAATGACATTAAATTCTTTGAGATTTTCAGCATTTAGCTGCAAAGCTTTAGCCGCATCAATATTTTTACTAGCATCCTTCCACAAAATAGAAGCACATCCCTCAGGAGAAATGACAGAGTAATAACCATGTTCCAGCATACCAATTACATCACCAAGGCCCATTCCTAATGCTCCACCAGAGGAGCCTTCTCCGATGAGTAGGACAATAATAGGCGTTTCAATTTTCGCCATTTCCCTTAAGTTTAGAGCTATTGCACCGCCTTGTCCCCTCTCCTCTGCTTCCAGACCAGGAAATGCTCCGGGGGTATCTAGCATCGTGATAATAGGTATACCAAATTTTTCAGCCAACTTCATTAGTCTTAGGGCTTTTCTAAATCCTTCGGGATGGAGCATACCAAAGTTTCTTTCGACACGAGAATCTGTATCATTACCCTTTTCTTGCCCTATTAACATACACTTCCGTCCGCCAACAATAGCGAGGCCACCAACAACAGCCCTATCATCCGCATAGACACGATCTCCGCAAAGTTCGTGAAATGACAAACTAATATTTTCGATGTAATCAATGGCATGCGGCCGTGAAGGGTGACGACAAATTTGAATCCTTTCCCATGGTGTCAAGTCAGAATAGACCGTCTTTTTTAACTCTTGCAGTTTTTGCTCCAGCTTATGAATTTCGTTATTAAAAAGAGGGTTGTCTTTATTTTGTTTTTTCAAATGCTCGATTGTTTTGATGTACTCATAGATCTGCTTCTCATGTGGTAGGATATCCATGGCCATAAAGCTACTCCTTTGCTAAACCTGGCAGTTGAGCGTCAAAAAAATCTTTTACCAGGACAATGTATGTTGGTTTTGTGATGACAACAGAAAAAATTTCTTCTATGTCATCGCTTTTTAGTCTGACGCACCCATCGCTTTCATACTTTCCGATACAAGTCACATCTTCCACAAGCTCTCCCTGATCATTTTCAGACCAAGGAGCTCCGTGTATACCAAACCCTTTTGCTGGCGCAGTACAGTCTTTAATCTCACATTCGAATGGAATCCATCGAGTTCCGAAAACGCGAATCATTTCAACCTTCTCATTGTTGAACCATCCTTTCTGCTTGGGCTTATAGATGGCGATCTTCTCTCCAAGCTGATAGTGACCTAGAGGGGTTAGTAGTCCTGATGGTTGGGTACTGTCAATTCTACCTAAACCCACATCATATGACTTCACTAGAACACGTTCATTTGTGACTTTATCGTGATAATAAAACCACATTTTAGAGCGGGTCGTGTCAACAACGAGATAAAAGTCGACTTCCCTATCTGTTTTAAAAACATTAAATCTGTCACCCAGAGCGACATCCTGTTTAAAATAATTTCTTTTACCATTCAAACTTCTAGCGATAAAATGCTTAGAAGTTTTGTAATGTGATGCATAATCAGACACCCAAGCTGGACGCCCCTTTAACCATGATACTTTACTCTTGTAAGCAATGGTTTCGACGATAGGAAAACGGGG
>JBCDHL010000148.1:0-5807 GCA_038750095.1 Chlamydiota bacterium | reverse complement strand
GTAAAAATCTCTGACTATCAAGTGTAATTTCCAATTTCAATCAGTATAAATAGGTTTCGAATTGTTGTGAGTAAAGAGGAAATTAAAGAAATTAGAAACACGTTAAATACAGATATTGAGGATCCTGAGTTTTTATCAATTATTTACTCTTACGTTTCTAAACTTCGTAAAAGTAAGCATCGATTAGAATCCGATAATCTCAAGAGAGTCTGTCTTGAAGAATATGAAGACTTAAGTGAACGTGTAGAAGGTGGCGGATTTCAAGATAGCTGTTCTGTTAGAATTAACTTACGTACACGTCGTTTAGCAAACTTGTTGGTCGATGAAAATGGTTTTGTAAATCGAGGGGTCCTGAAACATGTGATCGAAATAATTAGTCAACATACTTATTTTATAGGTCCAGGGAGGCAGCACGATGCGATTAGGGAAGAACATTTACTGAAGATGTTAAAGCTGATTTATGAAAGCAAAGAATTAGTCGTTTCTTTGCAAAGTATTAGTAAGCCCTATATGCATCCTATCGCCGATCAGATCATTAAAGAGACTCTGCAGCTTCCACCAAAAACAACTGTTACAAACGCTCATGCTAGACGGGCTTCCTTGAGTGCTTTACTCTGTTACCTCAGACAGGCACTCGGTTCGTGTTTTGCTACAGCTCCAGCTATCATTGTCCATGATGAACAACCTCTCCAGTTTTTAGCGGACATTAGAGAACTTCTCAATACAGGCAAACTAAAGCGTACATTCTCCGGGGTCGAGTACTCTGTTCCGCTTTGCCATAGTTGGGGTGTTGGAGACTTAAAGCGTCCTTTTTATCTCTCTGGAGACCCTGAAAAAGGGGCTGAAAAGCTTTGTATACAACCGGGGCTGATTGCAGCCATGGAAATGGATGGAGGAACTTCCTTTAATGCTAGCCTAAAAGAAAATATGGAAACTCTTAGGAAAATGCTTTTCAAATTTCTTGAGGCAAAAGATGCAAAACATCAAATTTTACTATTAACCCCTGAAAGTATTATCAAACATTTACTACTACTACATTTCTCTGTAACAGAGGAAGATTTGAAAGAGTTTGATAACCGTTCTCAAGGAATGGTTTTTGGGCGCCTGATGATGCAATCTCCTCGAGCAGGCAAAAGTATCGGGGGAAAAGGGGAAGCTATATCACGTTTTAAGGTGGAGTTTGAAAGGGCTTGCTCAGCCTTTAAATCTTTTACTGATAACGCACTTTTGAGGGCTTGGGAATATAGTCTGGCTTCTTTTGCAGAAACAAAATCTCAATTTGCTAAATGGAATCTTTATGCAAGTTTGGGATTGAAACATGAAGAACCTGGAGGAATAGGTCAGTGTTTGTGGTCTATTCTCAAAGGAAAACTTGATGAATATAACAGGAAAGTCGAGGATCATCAGTTCGAATATGAACAGATGTATGCTCAACTCAAAATAAGAGAGAACCGTCTAAAAAATGCGACCTCTGAAGAGGAGGCTCGTTGGCTAAAAATAGATTACCGGGCAAAAGCGCACGAACTGAATGTTATTCAGGAATTTCGCGATCAAGCACACATTCAGGCTCAAAAAATTGCTCATTTATACGACATCCTGATTGATTTTTATTTAAATATTTTTCCCAATTACTTCCAAGAAATCTACGATCCGGAAATGCTCGATCTAAGTATTGGCCACTATGATGATAGTCCTGCTGGATTTCGCTTAATCTACAAACATGGTCGAACGAATACTTCACAGTGGACGTTCATTCGCAATCCAAATCAATTTACAGAAAGTCTCGTTAGCTTTTTTATGGCGGCAGAGCGGCTGATGGATACGGAAGAAAAATTTAATGGGCTCGAACAGGTTCTTTCTGAAATCACCACTGAAGTGGTCAATCATATACGTACAAAAGAGTTCATGGAAACGGCTCTTCAAAGGATGGCTGTTGCCCATAAGACCCCTCTAACAGAGAATCCGTTGGAAAATTTGGATAAGGTCCAAAAAAAACCATGGGTTTATACCTCAGGCGGCAACCTCCATTCCCTAGTGAGTGTTTATTTTCGAAGAGAAGAAAAACCTACATCAGAGTCTCGTTGGGTGGAGTCTCCACAAGAGTTACTCGTATATTTTGTCGACACCATTAAAAAAATGCCCTATTCGGCGTCCGATTCATTTAATGAAAAACCTAACCGTTCTCTTTTAACTCACTCTCCAACACACGCCTACCTTCTCAAACCCGGGTTCGAGATGTTTTCAGAAGCATGGAAAAGTGAAGATTTCACTTACACGTGGGTTCGAGACAAGTGGATCATACCTATGGAAAGAGCAATTAGTGAAATTGTTGTAAATCCAGACGTAATGCAGGCTTTGGTTAAGCGCATGCTACCTAAAATTCCCCTTAATTTTCAGCCCTATTTTAACCAATGCTTTGGAAACCTTCAAGGATCAATGACTGCACAAGTTTTTCGTGATTATATTGTTTATACTTCCGAAAAAGAGAGAGGACTACAGTTCAAAGGGAAGCCTGTGATAGTACCGTCAATAATCGATTCCGTACTATTTGAGAACCTCCCTTTTTTTCCTATTTATAAACTTCAAGAAAATCTGGAGAGGGTCCTTTCAAAAGTTCCCAATTTTCCTTCAAATTTAGTGAGAAAAGCTGTTGAGTATGGCGACAAGTTCTCAAATAAAGTATGGGGAGAAAGTGTTATGGGAGCAAAGCAATTTCAAGAGGTCTGTAAAGGACTCATTGCTTTGACAACTTTAGAAACCTCTTTTCCCATAAACTACCACAAAGAAATAAAAAAAATTTGCGAGTTAGAGAAACTTAGTTTACCTGCACCTATTATTTTTGCTGACTCAAATTGGGTAAAAGATCACTTTGCTTTTTTAGTAAACCCGGGAACAGGAAAATTGGAGCTATGGAGAGTAGATCCCTTAGGTAGCGAAGGAGAGTCTATGAATGAGTGGAGCCAATGGTTGGATGGTTCACGAAAACATCCTGATTGGGGAGTATTTAATAATCCTCAGGAGTATGTATACTGAATGATATTGTAAAAATAAAAAATCTATTTTCTATAATTTTCAGATCCTCTATCGTGTACCCTTACAAGTTGAAAATTCGGGATTTTGGCTTTGAGAAAATTTCCGAGTCTTCAACTTGTTTAGGTATAACACCAAATCTGGAGGATCACGATGAAATCCCTACTTTCAATTATGATATTATTCGCTTCTATGTGTTCTGCGAGCTTACATGGTCGTGGGTGTGGTAGCTGCTGTTACGGAGATAAAGGTAATTTAGCTGTCGGTTATACATTTAGGGAAGACTGTATTTCTTATGAATTAAAAGATTTTGCTGACACTTCTGTAGCTCAAGATTTTGACAAACTTAGGATTCACCAGATTACTGCGAGGGGATATTATATATGCGATAACATCTATTTCAGAGGTCATGCCAGTGGCGGTTGGATTTTTGGTGGAAATACGACAAGAAAAGAGTTTATTGAGGAGATAGATCTTGCTGAAATATATGGCAATGCAGATGACTGCAACGTCTTCGATTTATCCGGTGGGGTTGGCTATCAATTTGACTGTGGTTGCTCGGGTTTTAAGTTTATACCAATCTTTGGGTACTCATGGAGTCGGCAAGACATTGAAACATCCCATCTTAAACTATCCTTAGATATCATTACTAACTTACCATTAGAAATCAGTATCCCAGATTTGAAGGAGTGCTATCGCCTAGACTGGTATGGCCCTTGGATAGGGATAGATTTTCTTTATGCTGATTACTGTGGTTGGGATCTGTTTGCTGGTTTTGAGTATCACTGGGCTGACATTTGTGGAAATTATCAAAGATCTAGCGTTGTATTTGAAGAAGTAGATTTTACGAGGCTTAGCAGAGATGAGCACGGATGTGGACAAGGTTTTGTTGGAAATGCTGGAATACTATTCGACCTCTGTTGTAACTGGACTGGTTTTGTCATGGGATCGTATCAAGCTTGGAACCTCAACCATGGATGTGGTAAAGACGAAGATGGTGACTTATTAGAAATGAGAAAACTTGATTGGAAGAGTTGGAGCGTTTCAGTCGGTATTGCTTGTAACTATTAGTTGGCTTAAGGTCAATACTCTATCTCCTGTAAAGAAGTAGTTTTATTGTGAACTAACATTGCAATTAAACAGTCTATACTTTAAGATCGATGTTGTTATTTTGATCGAATTTGATCATATAAAGCTTTGATAGCATGCTCTCAGGTGTTTGGACACACCACGATCGATCGATATAAAAACATGTCAAAAATAATTTGGAGATACACATGAAATCCATCAAATACCTGCTGCTTTTCTTTTTCGTAGCAATTATCACTAATCCGCCTGCTTATTCTGCTTGCGACTCAGACTGTGACTATGATATTGGCCGTTGCGATACTGGAGAAACACAATTTGAACAAGACCTTGATGAAAGAGATTGGGATGCTTTATACGACTACATCAACACCAAAAGAACGATCAATGTTAATGAGAAGTCTTGTAATTTAACAATCAGTGGTGATGTTAGAGCTCAGTGGAAGCGTAAGTGTGAAGAGGACTACTATGGTCGTATCCGTAGAATAGACAAGGGAGATTACTACAAATACATTGGTAAAGATAAATACAATATGGAGTTCAATCTTAGGTTTGACTACGTATGTGACAGAGCCTGGGCAGTGGCTCACCTTCAGTATGATAACACTGGTGGTATTTGTAGTGACCATAGTTGCAAAAAAGATCCAGAAGGAATGCATGGTAGTGGGTCTGGTTGCGATCTCGACCTTAAAAAAGCTTATATTGGATATAACCTCTGTTGTGATGGATGTACTCGTTTCGATATTGAGGTGGGTCGTCGTCGTTTGTATCAAGTGTTTGATTCTCAAGTTCAATTTTTAAGTCGTTTTGACGGTATTATGCTTAAATACGACAGTTGCTCCGATTGTCTGGGAGATTGGTATGTACATGCGGCAGGATTCATTGTTGATGCCCGTGTTGATCATTATGCCTACCTAATCGAAACAGGTCTCTATGAGCTCTGTGATACTGGTTTTGAAGTTAAATATAGTTTTGTCGATTGGAGAAAGCACGGTAAAAATTACTGTCGCGTCAAAGATGCTATTGGTACCCGGTTCATGAACTCTCAGTTCACTTTATACTATCATTTAAATCCTGACTTTATTTGCAAGCCAGCAAAAGCTTTTGCTGCATTGATTTGGAATCACGATGCATATGTCCCTAGTGAGAAAAAATTAAGTCACTATCGTAATGATGAACCTGTTTATAAGCGTGAACCTAAAGCAAATTTAGCCTGGTACGCCGGATTCTCTGTTGGTGAAGTTGTCTATCAAGGGGACTGGGCTGTAAATGTACAGTATCAATGGGTAGAAGCAAGGTCTATTCCTGATGATGATGTCTCTGGTATCGGTAATGGTAACTGCAGAAACTACAGCTTTACTAGTGATGGATTAGGTAACACCAACTTTAAAGGCTGGAGACTTGAAGCTCTTTATGCTTTCACCGATAATATTTCTCTCGATTTAAGAGCGGAGTGGTCAAGAGCAATAGATGACGCAATCTATTTTGGTGGAGAACATAAATATAGCCAGGTTCGTCTAGAAGCAATTTACGCTTTCTAGTAGATAATCACTAGTTTTCTAGGTTGCTATACCTAGACCCCGATTGCCACCCCAAACCGCACCTAAAACTTCTTTGAGTGCGTCAGATACGACTGTAGCGACGCAGGGAAAGACTTCGTCTTTTCCAAGGAGTTACAGAAAGTAGATGGC
>JBCDHL010000147.1:0-5810 GCA_038750095.1 Chlamydiota bacterium | reverse complement strand
GTTCACATGTATATAGTGATTAATTTGTCTATCCTATAAACTAGATGTACCGACGGTATACCAAATTGAAAGGTAAATAATGAGTGAACTCTTGAAAAGTTATCAAAAAAAAATTGATCAGGTACTAGCGGAAGAAGTCTCTTCTTTTGGTCCTGATTCTCCTGCAAAAAAAGGGTGTGAATATTCTCTTCTAAATGGAGGAAAACGTTTTCGCCCCATCATCACCTTAATGGTCGCTGATGCGCTTAATCTAGGGGCTGATGTCATGCAAGCCGCACTTGCCACAGAATACTTCCACACTGCCTCGCTCGTTGCCGATGACCTTCCCTGCATGGACGATGACGACGAACGGCGTCAAAAACCTTCGCTCCATAAAATTTACGGTGAGGCTTTATCTTTGCTCGTCACTTATGCTCTGATCGCAGAGGGCTACAGTAACTATACCAAAAATGCTGCATCGCTAAAAACCGCAAACCTTGCCCACTCACCTCTTAGCGACCGTATCTGTACACTCACCATTGAAACAGCCACCTATAATACAGGCCTCAATGGGGCAACAGGGGGGCAGCTTCTCGACATTATGCCACCTGATCTTTCGCTAGAGACTGTGAAACAAGTGATCCATAAGAAAACATCCTCTCTCTTCGAGATAGCTTTTGTTTCCGGCTGGTTGTTCGGTGGTGGGCAAATAAGAAAACTCGATCTCGTTAAAGATGCTGCAGCACATTATGGTTTGGCTTTTCAGATTGCTGACGACATTGGAGATCAAGAGCAAGACCTTAAAAATGGGCGTAAAATCAATGTCGCAAACCTTTTTGGGATAGAAGCAGCTACCAAAATGATCGAGAGTGAAGTCGCTGCTTACAAAGAAACGGTTTCAAAGCTCAATATCGCTACGCCACCCCTTGAAGAAATTGCTACATCACTATTGATAGGAAGTCAAACATGTCAAAATTAAAAATTGTAGAAATTTCACGCGCAGCAGAAGTAGCACCAGCGCCTCTTCCGGAATTTAGTTCAGCTGTACAAGCAGGTTTTCCTTCACCTGCTGACGACTATGTTGAACGACAACTCGACCTCAATGAATTAATGGTACAACATCCTGCAGCCACTTTTTTTGTGCGTGTCGAAGGTGAATCAATGCGAGATGCCGGAATACATGCCGGTGACATTCTCGTTGTCGACCGCTCTGTTGAAGCGACAAATGGAAAAATAGTTGTTGCCGTTATCAATGGCGAGTTCACCGTCAAACGCTTCACGAATGATGCAACAGGTGCATACCTAGTTCCTGAAAACCCCGACTTTCCTAAATTGAAAGTTGATGAAAACTCCGAATTTCAAATTTGGGGCATTGTGATGTATGTCATCCACCGTGCGCAATAACAATGCTACTTGCCCTTGTCGACTGCAATAATTTTTACGCATCATGTGAGAGAGTATTTAATCCACTCCTTGAAGGAAAGCCCATAGTCATACTTTCTAACAACGATGGTTGTATCATTGCACGTTCAAATGAAGCGAAGGCACTTGGCATTCCCATGGGCGCTCCCCTGTTTGAATACAGGGAACTCATCAAAAAACATGGTGTCGTTGTCTGTTCTTCAAACTATGCTTTATATGGCGACATGTCGCAACGGGTTATGGAAGTGCTGGAAATGAACACCCCAGAAGTTCAGGTCTACTCTATCGATGAGTCGTTTCTTGACTTTGATGTTCCAAACCCCATTCAAGAGGCTAAAAGCTTACGAGCAACCATCAAACAGTGGACGGGTATCCCTGTATCCATCGGTATTGCCAAAACAAAGACATTGGCAAAGGTGGCGAATCACATTGCCAAAAAAAATCCAGAATTTTGCGGCGTCTTTTATTTAGACGAGAAAAATAGTACATCCATTTTACAAAAATTTCCCGTTGAAGATGTCTGGGGAATCGGCCGCCGATACGCTGAAAAACTGATAAAACAAGGGATCAAAACAGCATTGGACCTGAGAGATACCGATGATACGTGGATCAAAAAACATATGACCGTCGTAGGTCTCCGCACAGTCTGGGAACTACGGGGAACTTCCTGTATTCCTCTCGAAGAGGCTCCCTCAGCGAAGCAATCGATTACTAGCTCACGGGCATTCGGTCGACCTATTACCGAGCTCGATGAACTCTATGAATCGGTAGCTAGCTACGCTGCTAGAGCAGCAGAAAAAGCGCGCAAAGAGAAAAGGCTCGCCTCTTCAATGTTCGTCTTTTTTGTCTTCCACCCATTTCGATCAGGGGGGAATAACGTCAAAATTATATTCCCGGAACCTACATCTTATACACCGGAAATCATCCACTACGCCAAGTTAGCCGCTCATGAAATCTATAGAAGCGGACACTCCTATAGGAAGGCTGGAGTGATCCTCGAGGGGCTTGTCGATGAAAATAGCTATCAACGCGATCTTTTTGCTAACAAAGGCCCCCTTCAAGAAAAGCAGAAACAAGCAATGGCATTACTTGATAAAATGAACCGTGGTTTTGGACACAAGACAATACATATGGCCGCAGAAGGTTTGAAAAAAACTTGGCTGATGAAACAAGAACAGCGCTCCCCACGCTATACAACGCGCTGGGATGAAATTCCTATTGTCAAAACGAAGTAACACCAAACAGCTTAGACATAGGGTAATCGCGCGTGCTTACCCTATGTCTAAGCTGGGCTTTGCTTCTCACTGTAGATGAGTTCAGAAAATGTACAAACTCTAGCTTTGAAACTTTAAAGCTTCTTTAAAAAAGTTTTTATCTAAAATTTCTAGCAAGCTCAAATCAACTTTTTTCCACTCTTTCGAATTTTTCCACTCTTCCCTCAAATCGATGTGAGAATATAATTCGACTAGCTTCTTTTCCAAATAACGGTTTGCTTGATCTGCAAAGTTTAGAGTCAAAATAATTCCTTTTTTTTCAGAAAGCTTGGATAGAAAGTCGAAATAACTTTTCGCTGTCTCGGGAAAACACTTTTCCAAACGTTTGATTAGATCTTTAAATTCTAGTGCAATCTTAGGAATCAATTTAAGAAGAGGATAACTATCCTGGGGTAAACAGTACATTTTATAAGCAAGGGAGTGTAGCTCTTCCACTGTTGATGGTTCTACAGAATCCTCTAGGGCCATCTGAAATAAGGTGGATGGAGTAGAGAGAATATAACGCAGTTTTTCTGCTTTTACAAATTCTTCAAAGCTTAACTCTCCAGACGTTCCAGTGAGAAGAAGACAGCGATGAAGATCTTTGATATTATTTTTTTTGATAAACTTTCGCATCTCTCTTCCCCTTAATTCAACGTAAGGACCAACTTTTACGGAGTGATCAAATCCATAGTTCCAACAAAACTGCTCCCCCTCTGCGATCGGCTCTGCAGCGACAAATAGCGAGCGTTTTGCCAGTCCCTTTACTCTGTGAATCGGTATCAGCACACAATTGACAAAACCATCATTAATATGAGGAATTTGATTGCGGTAATCCTTTGCATTGGTGGTTGTCAAAGAGTAATTATTTGAAACTGATTCATCTTCGATCATTCCCATATACTCTCCAATAATCTCTCTGGCCTTCATAGATTTCCTGGAAAAAAGTCCAATCCCCGGACTAGATGCGAGGTTCATTCCCTTTGAGTCTTTCATCACCTTCTTCAACAAGTGTATGGGTTCCTCCTTCTGATTAAGATATTTTTTTCTAAATTCAGGGGCAAAGACAAGTTCATCTTCAATTTCACTCCGTTTAGGAGGATTTTCCCATTGAGAAAAAAGCTGCTTCTGAGTAAGTTTATTTTCAACCGTAAAATTTGCAGATGTAAAACCAGCAAACTCCTCTCGTGTGATCAATCGCTCTTTACCACTTCCATCCTTCCACATCACGTTGGGAGCTATTTCTGGAGGATTAAGTAGGTTACCGATATCTTTGTAAGTAGCCCCCAATGGAGTTTTTATTTCAGGGTCTGCTCCCAAATGAATCAATAAATCGATCATCTGTTGGTTACCAGCAAGGGCTGCGTGATGGATAGGTGCCCAGTTCTTTTTGTCACGACTATTTTTTTCAACACCATTCTCCATAAGTAGCTTTACAGCTTGTTGGTTTCCGGAGATCGCAGCAATATGCAGAGGGGTGAAACGACACTTCAGTGTCTTACGGTTTAAACTTTTTTTCTCTTTATAAAAAGCAATGCCCGCTTTCACTAGAGGTTCGATATGGTGCATGATAGCAAAATCGAGATCGTAAATCGATGCCTCTATCATAATGCAAGGCTGCTTGTTCTCCTTCCAAAATTCTTGAGACAAGTTATAACGGCTTTCTATACTGGATTGGATTAAACTCATTTTATTTTTCCTTTATTTTTTTTAAAGCAGTGTAATTTTTCTTATCTTTTTATACAAGATAATACACTCCTTTCACTTCAAAATTTGGTTTTGATAAAAAAATCCCAAATTTTGGCATAGTTCAAACATAAGCGTAATGCCTTGAACGACGATTTTCTCTTCGTAACGGAAAATTTTCTTTTCTGGATTCTCTTTTCCAAATCGAGTATTCTCATCACATATCATACAATTCACATACAGGAGTTACCTATGAATCAGCCTAGCCACGACGAGCGTAAAAAGGCACTTGACCAAGCCGTTGCTCAGATCAAAAAACAATTTGGTGATGGGGCAATTATGTCCCTCGGCGAAAAGTCTTCGAATCAAAGCCTTGAAGTTATCTCCACAGGATCTCTCGCACTCGACATCGCACTCGGTGTTGGCGGCGTTCCACGTGGCCGTATCGTAGAGATCTATGGCCCTGAATCTTCAGGTAAAACGACTCTCGCCACCCATATTGTCGCCAGTGCACAAAGAGCCGGTGGCCTCGCAGCTTATATCGATGCCGAACATGCGCTCGATCCCAGCTATGCAGCGAAAATCGGTGTTAACCTTGACGAGCTAATGATCTCACAACCCGATTGTGGTGAAGAAGCTCTTAACATCGCAGAGGCACTCGCAAGATCAAACGCCGTTGACGTCATCGTGATCGACTCGGTTGCTGCCCTCGTTCCTAAGTCTGAGTTGGAAGGTGAAATTGGTGATACTTTCGTCGGTCTTCAAGCACGTATGATGTCACAAGCTCTCAGAAAGCTAACAGCAACACTCTCTCGCAGTAATACTTGCGCAATCTTCATTAACCAGATCCGTGAGAAGATCGGTGTCATGTACGGTAACCCAGAAACAACAACAGGGGGAAGAGCTCTGAAATTCTACTCATCTGTTCGCCTAGACATTCGCCGTACAGGATCGATCAAGGGAGCCGAAAACAAAGATGTCGGTAACCGTGTTAAAGTCAAGGTGGCCAAAAATAAAGTGGCTCCTCCCTTTACTGTTGCTGAATTTGATATCCTCTTTAATGAAGGAATTTCGCGCACAGGCTCAGCAATCGATATGGGTGTCGATTTTGGTGTGATTGAAAAGCGTGGTGCCTGGTTTAGCTACAACGGCGAAAGGCTCGGCCAAGGTAGAGAAGCCGTCCGCGAAGAGATGAAAAAGAATCCACAGCTTCTCGAAGAGATTGAGCATAAAATTCTGACGATTCTCAGAGAGAAAAATGGTGTTGCCCAGCCTCAAAAAAAACAGGTAGCAGAGCCTGCTAAGGCCTAGTCAATAATGATTTAAATATCGAATGACAAAGCCATAAGAGATATTAACCTGGTGGCGGAAGACGATTGTATACCGCCACCAGATAAGCCTCCACCTCGTAATTTCTGCGAAATAGTGCGGTTTGATAACTTGAATATTTTGGTTATACCGATCGTGTTT